>JADFPZ010000186.1 GCA_022562075.1 Candidatus Zixiibacteriota bacterium
ATTATATGACAAAATATCCCAATTAGTACTGGGTTATAAAGTCAATAAATGCTGGTGTCGGGGTTTGTTATCCGATGCCAGCATCTTTTTTGGTAGTCTCAAAGTCTTTTGAACAGCTACCTCTTCCGTCTTTTCGGGTGTTCTTCCCAGGCGAATTTGCCCGACTCGGCCAGATAGTATCGTACTGACAAGACCGATGACGGTCTGTCGTGGCTATACACCATGACTTTGATATGTTTGGGGTCGTTTAGTGAACGACGTACCAGCCAGCAACCCGGGCGAACATGACGCTCGACTTCAACACAGTTTCCTGGACGAGGCTGACGGCCGGGAGGTCTTCCCGGAAACCAGATTCGGCACTGTCCCGGAGCCGGAAGATGACCCGGAGGGATACCCAGATGAGCCGGACGGCCTTTGTTCTCTTTTACCACCACTACCTCATGGTCGTGGGGCCTTTTTGATTTGACTATGACAGTACAGCTCATCAAGACTGCTGAGATTGCAAATGTTAATAGAAGCAGTCCGAGCAGTTGAAATTTTGACTTTTTGTGATTGTTCATTTATGGCCTCTTATAGTTTTATTGAATATGGCTATAGGCTATAAGGTCGGCTGTTTGGAGGGATGTTTTAGGCTGCAAAATGTCTACTGAACTTCTTCAAATTACTCTGCCGGGCCATAATAATGAGAGAATAGGACTCGCAAAAATTGTATGAAAACTATTAGACCAAAAGTAAAATATAACAAAACGAACCCATTCGCGCGAAGCGTCGAGGGTCCGTGGACCATTTCGACCGTCATCCTGAGCGGACAAAGTCCCGCCAGGGAGTCGAAGGGTGCGGTCGAGCCAAATCTATGGAGACAACTCAAAAAAAAAGATGTTAAATATGACAAAACGAACCCATTCTAATTGCCTTTCCAGCGCAGGCTGGAATCCATCCCTCCTGCCTTAACATCTCGTTAGTCCCGAGCGGAGCAGAGGGGTGGGTTTAAGTTCCCTGTAGGTCAGGACCCTTGTGGTCCTGACGATTTAGAAACAAAAGTCAGGAGTACAAGACTCCTGACCTACAAAAGATCTGTTCCTGCCTGCGCAGAAATGACAAATGAGGATGGCAGAGTCTTATGAAATTTTCTTGATAGTCGCCCTGAGCGGACGAAGTCCCGCCAGGGAGTCGAATGGTGCATGCTTCGACTCCGCTCAGCATGACGAGAATATGTGCTCAGCATGACGAGAATATGGGTTCAGCAGGACAGAATATAGACTCAGCAGGACGAGAATATAGACTCAGCAGGACGAATGTGAGGGCTCAGAATGACGAACGTTTGGGTTCAGCAGGAGAGTAGCTAATTACTTCTTCTTGCGGTGGGTCACGAAATCCCAGATGACGAATTCGCCCAGATTATCGACCGATGAAAAATACGCCCTGCCCTTGTTAAGTTCGGTCAGTCGTTCCACAAAGCGACGCAAATAGGGGTCGTCGGTGACCATAAAAGTTGTAATAGGGATTTTTTTCTTGCGGCAGTAAACAGCTTCATCAAGAGTGCGGTTGACAATAATCGGGTCAAGCCCGACCGGGTTGCGGTAGAGCTGGCCATTGGGACGGGTAATCATCGAGGGCTTGCCGTCGGTTATCATAAATATCTGTTTGTTGACATGCTTTTTGGTTAAAAGAATCTGACGCGCTTTGCGCAGACCCTCTTGAGTATTAGTATGAAACGGCCCTACCCCGACATAGGGCAGGTCTTTGATGGCAATCTGCTTGGCCTTGTCGCCGAACAATACGATAGACAGATCATCTTTGGGGTATTTGGTCAAAATCAAATGTGTAAAGGCCATGGCCACTTGTTTGGCCGGTGTGATGCGGTCTTCGCCGTATAGTATCATCGAGTGCGAAACATCTATCATAAGAACAGTTGCGCACGAAGTAGTCCGCTCGGCTTCGTAAACTTCGAGATCTTCCTCCGACAGATTCAAGCCCAGCTCGCCTGAGCGGGTGATGGAGTTGAAAATTGAAGCGGTGTAATCGATATTCTTGTAAGAATCACCAAACGTGTAGGGCCGACGTTCCGGTAATAATTCTTCGGATGAGCCGCCCTCGTATGGCAGCGGATGCTGCCCTCTGCCCGATGATTTCAACTTTTGAAAAATTTGCTCAAAGGCGTCAATGCGCAGATTCCGCTCACCCTTGGGCGTCAGACCAAAACCCTTTTTTGTTTTTTTGATAAGCTTATTTTCTTCAAGCTGCTTTTTGAATTCTTCAAGATCGTGTTTGGCGCTGATATAGCCCTCTTTCTGAAGGTCTTCCATCATTTTGAGAACTTCATCAACATTTCCGTTTAAGCGCATCAGCAGAAAATTATAAATGGACATTAAGTCAGAGATGCTCTTTAGGGCCTTAAACAATTCATCATCCCATTTGGAATAGATAAATTTCACGCAGTCCCTTCCATTCCACGCAGCATGTCAGAGAGAACATCGGCGTAGCGCACGACTGTATCTTCGGTCTCACGGGCGATGACATTATTGTGATGCAAACCCTCAAGAACAAACTCCATTCGCAGCAGCATTTCGCGCTTGTCTTTGACGTCGAAATGTTTTTTGACTAGCGCTTTTAAGCCCGCCACATCTTCAAGGCATTTTTTGTACTCTGCAAACGGCATATCGTCTGATAGTTCCAGCCTTTTGCCGGCAGCAAAATAATCGACAATTGCTTCGTAGGGGTTTTCCGGAGTAGGTCTGTCCGGGTCGGGTCTATCTTTTCTGGGACGCGGGAAATATTGCAAAAAGACCGCATTCAGAGCCTGACCGATCAAGTTTTGGGCGACAATCACAGAACCTTCCTGTTCCCCTTCGTAGACAAGTTCGATCTTTCCTGAAACTGACGGTATAACGGCATAAATATCGCAAACGCGCGGGAATAGGTCGTTGTCCTGGTTACGAAGCGCTCTCCGTTCAATATTCGACTGCAGATTTTCGTAAGCAGAGATTGATACGCGGGCGGATACGCCTGAGGTCTGGTCGACATACTCACTGGCGCGCGCCTGAAATGAGATTTCTTCTATGATATCATTTACAAAATCAGGAATTCTGATTTTTTCATTATGCCGGGAGAACTCGCTTAATGTTATCTCTTTGGCTTCTTCGACAGTTTTGGGATAGTGAGTCAATATCTGTGAATCAATTCTGTCTTTAAGAGGCGTGATAATGTTGCCGCGGTTGGTGTAATCTTCGGGGTTGGCTGTAAATACTAACAGCATATCCAGCGGCAGACGCAGCGGAAAGCCGCGTACTTGAATGTCGTTTTCTTCGAGAATGTTTAAGAGTCCTACCTGGATACGAGGCTGCAAATCCGGAAGTTCGTTGATTGCAAAAATTCCGCGGTTGGTGCGCGGTATTATCCCCCAGTGAATGACCTCTTCGTTGGAGATGTCCAATTTTTCTCTGGCTGCTTTTATCGGGTCAATATCACCGATCAAATCTGCTATGGATACATCGGGTGTAGCCAGTTTTTCGTTAAAACGTTGTTTGCGTGACAACCAGACGATAGGAGTCTTTCCATCTTGTTCGGCAATCAGTTTTTTTCCCATTGGGGATATCGGGTTAAACGGATCTTCGTTTAAGAGAGTGCCTTCAATCACGGGCAAACTTTCGTCAAGAAGATTATCAAGCTGTCTAATTATTCTGCTTTTGGCCTGCCCTCTCAAGCCCAGGAGTATAAAGTTATGTTTTGATAAAATTGCATTTTCTATCTGCGGCACGACTGTCCTGTCAAATCCGACTATGCCTGTAAACGGCTTTGCCCCTTTTTCAATTTTTCGAAGTAAATTTTCCCGAAGTTCATCTTTGACCGTCCGGCTTTTCCAGCCGGAGTTTTTTAGTTCACTAAGTGTTTTAGGAAGCGCTTTGGCCACGTCTCTCCTCAATTCTATTTAATCTATTTTAGATCAGTCGATTCTAATCCCAAGGCATTTTGGTATTGCTTTATAACATAACAAAAGTACAGCGAGTTGGTTCTGTTGACAATAGAAATGACTGCCGATAGCCCCTTATAGCAAATTCTACGAAATAATCTTAAAAAAATCTTCGCGGCGCTCTTTTGAGACTGAGCCTGTGGGAATAGCGATAACTTCTAAAGCTCTACTATCATTTCCTTTAAGTAAAATAACGTCCTTTTCTTTTACTTGATAGGCCGGTTTGGCCTTGCGGCCGTTTACCTGGACCTGGCCTTTCTGACTGATTTCTTTAGCCAACGTGCGCCGTTTTATGACACCAACCGTAGAGAGAAAATCATCCAGCCTCATAATTCGTCTACCCTGTACTCGATAAACGTCTTTTCTTTTATTTCTAAAATGGATTTGTCCACCATCTTGCCGGTCTTATCCTGACGGGCGAGTTCTTTGATCTTGTCGAAATCTTCGTCTAAAGTGTACTGTTTTTCGGCTTGATATTCCAGGAGCTTAATAATATGTAATCCGAACTGCGAACTAACAGGCCCTATGATTTCTCCGGCCGTGGTTTGACCAGCCAGCTCACGAGCGAATTCCTGCGGAAGTTTATCAGAAGCAAACCAGCCAAGTTCTCCACCGCGGACACGGGTATCATTGTCAATTGAAAATATCTTGGCCAGTTCTTCGAATTTCCCCCCGCTTGAAAGTTCACTAAGAAGCGAATCTGCCAGTTGAAAGGAGCGCACTGAATCATTGGCCGATGGTGTCACTCCTAAAAGAATATGGCGGAGTTTCATCTTATCGGCATTTCTGTCTTCGGCTTTTATTACGTGATATCCAAATTGAGTTCTTATGACACCGGAAATATCACCGGGCAGCAGATTAAAGGCAGCGCGTGCGAATTCCTCGACGACATCGGACTTTGATACATAGCCGAGGTCTCCGCCATTGGCACCCGCTCCGAAGCTGGAGTACTGGGCGGAAAGTGCAGAAAAATCTGCACCATCAAGAACTCTTCGACGAAGCTCTTCGGCCATTGTTTTGACAGAGTCTTCGACTTCCTGTGATGCCTGTACAGGAACAAGGATATGTGCTAATTTTAATGCTTCGGGCTGTATCGGAATTGAATCCTTAAACTGTTTGTAAAACTCTGCAACTTCGTGGCGCGAAACAGAAACACCATAAAGTTGTTTTTGAATAAAGCGCTGTTTTAGAAGCTGGTTTTCTACCTCGCTACGAAACTTTTTTCTTAACTCACGGATGGTGAGACCTTCTGCGTCCAGCGCCTGCTCGAACGCTTGTTGCGACTCAAAATTACCTTGCATGCGAGCGAGCTGGTCATCAAGCGCCCGTTCTACATCGGCAGCCCTGATACTGATGG
>JADFPZ010000187.1 GCA_022562075.1 Candidatus Zixiibacteriota bacterium
TCATTGATAATGCAATTATTTTGGATTTAACTTTTCTGGTTGACAAGATATTCCGTGGAGGGCCGCCACCTCCGCAGTGCTGATGAACTGAAAACTTTACTTTAGGAAAGACAACAGCCGCTTGACATCTGCAAAGACAAGCGGCTGTTTTATTTGAGTTATTCTATGAATGGACAAGAAAAAGAGGGTGCAGCTCTGGTTGGGTAGAGGGGGCTAGGAAACTACCCGGGACAGCAGAGAGACACCCTCGACAATCCTCTATATACCGAATTTGACTATTTTGTCAAGATAGAATCCCTTAACTAAAACCGAGCAATTTTCACCGGAATTGTCAGGAGAGTCGGTTCTTCATTTTCTCCTATGGTCACCTTCACCGTGAAATTAGAAAGATAAGTTCCTTTGCCTAACTCAGGATTAGGCGACAGCGATATCTCCAGCATTTCGCCTTTTTCAGCTTCGGCTTTGATAACTTCCACGGTAAAGCTGTTGTCGTACTGTCTTTCCAGCTCCAGGCTTATCTTATCAAAAAACTTATTTGGTATTTTAATTGTCTTCTTTTCATGAGTTGGCAGAAAAAATACAGAAAAAGGTTTCGGTCGCAAACCGTTCAGCCATTGTCCGACATTAGCCAAATAAATCAGGCTGATTGTCCTTTTCTCAGGAACACTTACATAAATCTTAAATTTCCTGTTAACCGGACCGTAAAAATCTTTAGTGTCAAAGGTTAAAATGAAATCAAGGGTGTCACCTCTTTCCATCCATTCTTTTTCATACCTGACAGTAGAACAATCGCACGGTACATTAATACTATCTATTTTGATTCGCTTTAATCCGGTATTGATCACCTTAAATTTGTGAAACAGCTTATACTCTATGCCTACATGGCCAAAGTCAAAAAACTCTTCGACAACAGTTACCGCCTTGGCTGAGAGCTGTTGATTCGTAATTGTTAAAGTGAATCCTATGGCAAACAGTAATCTAAATTTTGAATTATTCAAAAATTTGTACATTATCAAATGAACCCCTGTTCTTTCATCCAGTCGTCATTGTAACATTTGCTCAGATATCTAATGCCGGAGTCTGCAAAAATACCTACAATAAAAGAATCCGGTTGTGCACTCCGGGCAACTATTTCCATAGCGCAGGCTACTGTTCCCGATGATCCTCCGCATGAGATTCCTTCGGTTTTAGAAACAAGCCGGGCACGAACAAAAGAATCTTTGTCGGAAACAGAAATCAGTTCATCTATCACATCTTTATCAAGCGCTCCGGTTATCACATCAGAACCGATGCCTTCAATCTGGTACAACTCTCCTTCGATAATTTTTCCGCTCTTAACATACTCGGCGAAAATTGACCCTTCAGGGTCTACTGCGATTATCCTGACATCCTGGTTCTTTTCTTTCAAGAACCGGCCGGTTCCCGAGAGAGTGCCGCCGGTCCCTATGCCGCAGACAAAATGAGTTATTTTGCCTTCGGTGTCATGCCACAGTTCGGGACCTGTCGTCTGATAGTGAGCTTCTATATTTTCTTTATTGTCATATTGATTAAGGTCAAAATAACCGTTTTCCTGGCAGAGCTTTCTGGCAATCATATAATGATTCTCTGGAGAGTCATGAGGTGCTTCTGTAGGAGTAACTATCACTTCTGCCCCAAACGAGCGAATCAGATCGGTTTTCTCCCGGCTGGTTTTTTCCGGGGTCGTGATGATTGATTTTAAGCCCAAGACTGAGGCCGTCATTGCCAGCGAGGAACCGGTGTTGCCGGAACTATTATCCACAACCGTATCGCCCGGCTTTAGACGTCCCTCGGAAATTGCTTTTTTTAGAATATAGGCTGTCATCCGGTCTTTTACTGAACCGGTGGGATTCATAAACTCAAGTTTGGCGTAGGCTTTTGGACCACCTTCGGGAATGCCTGTTCTGAGACGTACCAGTGGTGTGTTACCAATCAATTCCAGGATGTTTTCAAAAGTATTCATGTTGCTAAGTTTAAAAGTTAAAGTTTATACAATTTAGTTGGGTTTTTCAACAACTTTGTGGGTAAAACAAGAGCAGGTCTTTATGGTTGACAATCTCCAGCGGCGCCGGGAAATTGCTCAAGCTTGCAAAAGAAAGTATCTGATAATTGTGACGATATATAGTTTGGAATAACTATATCTGATTTTGGAGGATAAGATGAAGATTGATAAAGCTTTAATAATATTTACAGTGGCCGCCTTTATTGTATCAGGTTGTGCTGATAAGAAAAAAGACTCGGAGCAGACAGAGCAGGATATGACTGATATAGCTGCTGAATCTGTTCTTGTTGACACCTCTGAGCCTGTGCTGGATACCAGCCTTATGGAAGACGATTATGAAGCTGCAGATGAGGCGGCTCTTGAGATGCCTCGTGCTCCGCAGGGAGACGGCTATGTTGTACAGGTTTCAAGTGCGACCGATCAATCATATGCCTATTATCTGGTAGACCTCTGGAAAGAGAGAGGCTACGAGCCGTACGTGACAACAATTACCTTCAATGATGAGACTAATTTCAGGGTTCGGATCGGGCTTTTTGATGCTTACAGCGAAGCCAGGAAGTTAGTGGCCGAACTTGAAGACAAATACTCCGCTAATGCCTGGATTGACCAGGTTTCATATTAGTCAAAGTGAGGTCTAAAATAGCATTAGACTCTGATATCTTAAATGAAGAGCCATACTGAGTATTTACTGTTTAATACCAAAAAGCGCCGGGAATACATTAATATTACAGGCAGGGTAGAAGAAGCTGTCGAAAAAAGCGGAGTACAGGAAGGCTTTGTGCTGGTCTCGGCGATGCATATCACAGCCGGCGTTTACGTTAACGATGCCGAACAGGGTTTGATTGAAGACATCGACGAATGGCTTGACAAACTTGCCCCCTATGGCCCTGACTACCGCCATCATAGAACCGGCGAGGATAACGGTGATGCCCATCTGAAAAATTTGATGATTGGTTCGCAGGTCTTTCTACCGGTTACCAAAGGACAGCTGGACTTCGGCCCCTGGCAGCAGGTTTACTATGCCGAGTTCGATGGCCGCCGCAAGAAAAGAGTTATTATCAAAATAATAGGCGAGTGATTTTTCACTCGCCTATTTTATTTCAAGCAATTTATAGCTGTTCAAATATCTATTTCAAGTGTTTGTCAAAGAATTCTACTTGCTTGCGGTATTCTGCAATAATGTTTACGCGCTTGGAAGCGCCGTGTCCCTCATCCGGGAAAATCAAAGAATCAACGATGCCGCCGTTTTTCTGAATTGCTGCAATAATCTGGCGAGCCTCTCCGACCGGAACTCGCGGATCATTTTCGCCATGAATGACTAAAAGAGGTGTTTTAATCTGGTCGGCCTTGTGAATGGGGGAAATTGATTTCAAAAATTCCGGGTCGCTTAGAGGTCCATACTCAGATTCACGCAAGGCTCTTCTGTAGGGTTTGGTATTTTCCAGAAATGTTTTGAAATTCACGATACCCACAATATTGATAGCTGCCGAGAACAAATCCGGATATTCAGTAATCATCCCCATCACCACATAGCCGCCGTAAGAACCGCCTCGAATTCCAATCATGCCCTCTTTGGTGTAGCCATTCTCTACCAAATAATCTACTGCAGCTTTGTAATCTTTGAGTGAAAGTTTTCTATTCTTGTAGTTATCAAGTCCCATATAGTGGCTGCCGTAGCCTGATGAACCTCTCGGATTAGGGGCAATAATGCCGTATCCGTTAAGAATCAAATACTGGAAATTCCTGATGAAGCCGGGAGTAAACTGACTCTCCGGTCCGCCATGGGCGTGGACCACAAACGGTATTTGTTCTCCCTCTTTGTAATCCGGAGGCAGATACAGAAATGCCGGAATTTCCAAATCATCGAAACTCTTATAGTGAATAAGCCTGGGCTCAGAGAAAATATCCCGGTCTATCCCGGCATAAATGGAAAATGTCAGCTGCTTGAGTTCTTTTGATTTTGGGTTCCATTTCCATACATCGGGGGCTCGGGTGGGGCCGTGAAAAGAAACTATACAGGAGCCGTTTTCATCAAAATATCCGCCGCCCAGCTTGCCGTCCAGAGGCGGGCTCGGCAGCTCTTTTTTGGAATCTACTTCACGCAGTTTTAGTCTGGCATAGCCATCTTGGTTGACTTCGGCGGACATATATTTAAAGTCCCTGGAAAATTCAAGATCATCGACTTCCCATTTTGGGTCAATCCAGCCATCGTCCACAAAATTTACTTTTGGTGAACCAACTGTCATAGTTGCAATGCGCGAGATGCCGTCTTCGTTATCATTGCAGGTCAGCCAGATAGTCTTATTGTCAGGCATGAGAGTGGGGGAAAGGTAGAGAACTTCGCCGTCATCGTCTGTGAGTTCAGTAAACTCCAGACTATTCAAATCCAGCAAATAGAGATCGTCGTTGGCGTTCGATGTAAATCGATAGATAACCATGAATTTACCGTCTGAACCGACATCTGCGATGGCATTGTAGCCGCGAACCCCGGCCGTATCACCAAATATTTTAACGGCTTCACCTGTGCTGATATCCATTTTATAGATGAAAAAGTCCTGCCCATTTTCTTTATTGGACCTGTAAAAAATATGTGAATCATCAGGCGACCAGGTTACGGAGCCGTATTTAATATCTTTGCCGTCTGTCAGAGGCAAAATCCTGCCTGTTTGTGTGTCCATCAGATAAAGCTGAGACTGCTCAGAGCCTCCTGATGAAGCTCCTACTATGCCCATAAGGGAGTTGTGTGAAAGCTGGAAAAAGTCTATTCCATCTTCAAATGTAGTTAGCTGATAAGGCCAGTCTTCTGCTGTAAGTCGATATATTTGAGATGAGCCCGATGAAGAAGATCTGAAAAACAGCTGCTTTCCATCCCAGCTGTAACCGGCCGGTGAATTACTGCCTACCTGCATAAAGGTGCCGATGTCAGGTATATATTTGCTCTGGCTGAGCAATGAATTTACTTCTTTTTCTTTTTGTGAGGGCGCATTACAAGCTGCCATTAAAACAGCAAGCGCGGCGAGTAGAGCTATTGCTATTGTTCTTTGCATCGTATCTCCTTAAGTAAGATAGTGCTGTTTGAGTTTCTTTGAGATTATAGGTTCAAGAATGGTCGATGGCAACGTTCTTGATGCTGTTAATTGCAAAAGTCGCATAGTTTGCAGCAAAAAAAAACCCGCCTCTGCCAGGCGGGTTTAAGCCAAATTAGCTTTTATTATTGTGTTTTGGCAGCTTTGATAGCAGCCGCATATCGTTTGTTACTGCGCATTTCTCG
>JADFPZ010000188.1 GCA_022562075.1 Candidatus Zixiibacteriota bacterium
TGCAATAAAAAATGTTCCGAAAGTTATTGGCAGATATTTTCTTAGTCCGCCCATATTGCGCATGTCCTGCTGGCCAGACATGGCGTGGATAACCGAGCCGGCACCAAGAAACAGCAGTGCTTTGAAAAATGCGTGAGTCATCAGATGAAAAATTCCGGCAGAAAATGCAGCCACACCGCAAGCCAAAAACATATAGCCAAGCTGGCTGATTGTTGAATAAGCCAGCACTCGTTTAATATCATTTTGAACCAGTCCGATAGTCGCCGCAAACAGCGCTGTCACACCACCGACAATGGCTACAACCAGAAGCGCATCAGGCGCCAATATATACATGGCATTGACGCGGACAATCATATAGACGCCGGCGGTCACCATGGTAGCGGCATGTATCAAAGCAGAAACCGGAGTGGGACCTTCCATCGCGTCCGGAAGCCAGACGTATAGCGGAATCTGAGCCGATTTTCCAGCTGCCCCTACAAACAGAAGAATACAGGCTGCTGTAACCAGCGCGCCTCCGGCTACAAAGACTTCAGGAGCTCTTGCTGCAACAGTCATAAAATCAAGCGAACCAACCTGCCAGAAAATTATGAACATGCCGATCAAAAATCCAAAATCTCCGATGCGGTTTACTATGAAAGCTTTCTTGCCGGCATCGGAGGCTGATTTTTTCTCAAACCAGAAACCTATCAAAAGATACGAGCAAAGCCCGACACCTTCCCAGCCCACAAACATAAACAGGAAATTGTCAGCCAGTACCAATACTAACATAGAAAAAGTAAACAGATTAAGATAAGCGAAATAGCGTCCGTATCCGGAATCGTGACTCATATAACCGACTGAGTAAAGATGAATCAGAAAGCCGACACCAGTTACTACCAGAATCATGAGGGATGAAAGCGGGTCTAACAAAAATCCGAAATTGACATGGAAATCACCCGATGATATCCACGAAAACAATGTTTGTTCGATTATACGTAATTCCGGCGGTAGTGCTTTAAGCTCTAAGAACGACAAAAGCGACAACAGAAACGATCCGCCAACCGTACCACAAGCTACCAGCGAAACCACCCGTTTGGGAAGTTTTCCCAATAGCAGGCCGTTGACCAGAAAGCCCAGAAGTGGCAAGAGCGGTATCCAATAAATATTTTCTGTCATCTCTTCTTTATTCCTACCACTTAAGCAAACTATACTTGTCAATATTTATTGAGCGGCGGTTATTAAAAATCGTAATCACCATGGCCAGACCAACAGCAGCCTCGGCAGCCGCTACGGTTAATACTAAAAACACAAAGGCGTGTCCGTCCATAACATTTAAGGCTCTTGAAAAGGCGATAATCGCCAGGTTGGCAGCATTCAGCATCAACTCCACCGACATAAGCAGAACAATAATGTTCCGCGAAATAAGAACACCGGTCACTCCAATGCCAAAAAGTAAGACTGCTATAAACAAGAAATGCGTAATCCCAAACATAGCTTAACCTGTTACCTCGTCAGCAGTCGCTTTCGCTGCTGCTTCAGCTTCAATTTCATCTTTATTCTCTTTTCTGGCGATAACTACTGCACCGACAATCGCGGCCAGCAGCAGTATCGAGGTCAGCTCAAAAGGATAGAGGTAACGACCGAACAGCAATCTTGCAACCTGTTCCGTTGATCCAAAATTCTCAGAAGCCCCCGCAATAATTCCGGTAGAAATAGAACTTGAAAAAACTGTCGACCAGATGACAAAAGCAAACTCTGCTACAATACCTATGGAGACAACATACTTGGTAAGTTGCGATACCGGCGCTGACGGCGCGCCGAGGTCTTCGTCCCCTCTTAGATTAAGCAGCATAATCACGAATAAGAAAAGCACCAGGATTGCGCCGGAATAAACGATTATCAAAACAGCGCCGACAAAGAGCGCTCCTAATTGAACATACAGCACAGCCTGAGCAACCAATGAAAGTATGAAATACAATACCGATGCTACCGGGTTGCGCTGCATAATCATCATGACCGCACCAAATAAGGTCACCGCCGCTGAAACAATAAATATTATGCTGTCAAGGTTCATCTTGTTTTGTCAGTTACTCCGTAAACTTTTCTGACTCTTCTAAACAATGTTTTGAACGGGTTATCTTTGCGCGGGTGCTTTACCAGCATATCCTCTTTGGTCCAGATGAAGGAATCGCGATTGTCGGCACTAAATTCATAATCATGACCCATGAAAATCGCTTCTTCGGGACAGGCTTCTTCACAAAATCCGCAGAAAATACAACGAAGCAGATTTATCTCAAACACTTTGGCGTAGCGCTCGCCCTTTTCGTTTTCGGCCGGCTCCATATAGATACAGTCCGACGGACAGGCTGCCGCACACAGACCGCAGGAAACGCAGCGTTCGCTGCCGTCGTCATAGCGTTCCAGATATTGCCGTCCCATAAAGCGCGGAGCCATCGGCTTTTTCTTACGGGGATAATCAAGCGTGACTGGCTTTTTGAAAAGATGTTTCAAAACCACCAGCATGCCAATTGGCATCCTGATAAATGTTCTGCCTAAGGCTGTAATTATTTCTTTCATCTTATTCTTTTCAAACTCATGAGTTTTTATATAATTCCCAAGCCGCCGTCAGCATAATGTTAAAAAGCGCTAAGGGGAACAGAACTTTCCAGCCAAAATTCATAAGCTGGTCATATCTAAAGCGCGGGAAAGTTGCCCGGAGCCAGATATAGACAAACATAAATGCCAAGATCTTTATTAAGAACCAAAAAATTGGCGGTAAAAACGGCCCGGCCCAGCCACCAAAAAACAGCGTCACGGCCACAGCCGATACTGCCAGCATATTGGCGTATTCACTGATAAAGAACATCGAAAAACGCATCGAAGAATATTCGGTGTGATAGCCGGCCACCAGTTCAGATTCGGCTTCTGCCAGATCAAATGGCGCCCGGTTTGTTTCAGCAATCCCACAGACAATGTAAATCATAAATCCTAACGGCTGCTTAAAAATATACCAGTTAAATAACGACCCGGATTGTAAAGACACTATTTCAGTCAATGAAAGGGTGTTGGCCACCAATACCACACCTACAATCGAAAGACCATAGCCCACCTCGTATGATATCATCTGTGCCGATGAACGAATCCCGCCGAGAAGCGAATATTTTGAACCCGATGACCAGCCAGCTAATACCAGGCCGTACACTCCCAGCGATGTCACTGCAAAGATGAACAAGACCCCAATCGACAAATCCGAGATAACGCCCTCGGTGGCTGAAGGCAAAAGACCGAATAGATCAAATTCCGAACTAAAGGGAATTACGGCAAAGACCAGCATCGCCGGTATGAATGATACTACCGGCGCCAGAGCAAAGGTGATTCGTTCAACTCTGTCGGGTACAATGTCCTCTTTGAAAATCAATTTGAGTCCATCCGCCAGAGGCTGAAGTAAACCGAATGGTCCGGCATAAGATGGTCCGACCCGGTTCTGCAAATATGCCAGGATTTTGCGCTCCATATAGGTAGAGTAGGCACAGGCGGTCAAAAGCACAAAAAGAAGCAGGGCAATTTTTACGAAAGTTACTATGAAAAACTCAAGCGACATAAGCTTATTCTTCCACTCTCGTTAGTTTCACGCTGTCAACTCTCTTCTTTCTCATCAGCAGCGAAGTAGTCTGGGTGGAACTGAAATTTCTGGGAATAATAGCCACATCGCTATTTAACACAGGTGAAATTTTTGCCGGCACCACTATCTTCCCTACCGGAGATTCTACGCGCACTGGATCGCCGTCTGCTACACCAATTTTTGCTGCCAGATCCTTTGAAAGTTCAACATAGGCAGAGTCAGTAAAATTCAACAGCGACGGTGACTTTTCGGTCAGATGTCCACTGTGATGAGGGTCATCGCAGATAAATAGAGGTATAGGATAGCCGTCTTGGGAGCTTTTCTTTTCGTATTCAATTTTAAGAAAATCATCCGGCCAGGGCAAAACAGAATCAAGTCTTAATAGCTTCTCTATTTCTTCGTTCTTCACCTGTTCATTTTCAAACAGCTTGACGCCTAACTGGCCGGCGATTAACTCCACTATTTCAAAGGCCGCTTTTGATTCATACTTTGGTTTTATGGCCTGTTTCCCCTTTTGAACTCTTCCTTCGAGATTTATGTAGTCACCGTCGTATTCGGCCCAGCTGCAAAGAGGCAGGACAACATCGGCCAGTTCGGTCGTCTCTGTTTCAAACATATCGCAGGCTACCAGAAAATCTACATGCTCAAGTCCTTCGGAAGCGAAACCTCTGTCGGGATAGAGACGCATCGGGTTGGCTCCGACGGTAAAGAAACCTTTGATTTCTTCCTTTTTCATCAGGTTTATCATCGAGTCTGTATTACGCGGCTGGCAATCGGGGTACTCTCCCCAGATCTTTTTAAGCTCATCTTTGACAATTCCATAAGGGGTTGCAGAGATGCCCAGTTTTTGAGAGCCTTTGGAGTTGGCATATCGCGACAAAACGGCAAGCTGGCCTTTGTCTTGCACACCAAACAGCTTGTTTAAATTTGACAAGGCTGCACAAATTTTATCTCTGTCCAATGAGCGAGCCACAATCTCACCAACTATAAACGTAACCTTCTTAGCATTGCAAATCGCATCAGCCAGTTCTTCAAATTGCTCTTTGCTAACGCCGGTCTGCTTTACTAATTCACCCAATCTGAGCTTAGAAATTTTCGGTTTCAGTTTAGCTGCTGCCGAAGAGTCAACCAGTTTCTTTGCTATCGCCACTAAGCAGACGCCGTTAATGACAAGTTCATCCGTCCCCGGGCTGTAAACCATTTCGGATTTGGCAATATCGGCCGTCTTGACCGCATATGGGTTTACTGAATAGACAGTTGCGTTATAGAAATTGACAGCGCGTCGGATTTTCAGATATTCGTTTTGATGCTCACGTATCAAATCAGTGCCAAATGTAATAATCACATCAGACTTTTCAATATCAGCAATAGAAAAAGGCTGCGAGGCGGCTATCGTAAAGGGACTGTCGGTAACTGACGGCAGATAGCGGTAGTCACCCCTGAAATCAATATTGTTTGATTTGAAAACTGTTCTGAATAGCTTGGAAAAACTATAGAGGCTGACGTTATCCAGACTGGGACTAATCAGACCTCCTATGCAGACGCCGCCGCTCTGGTCTTTGATTTCTCCCATATGTTTTTTTATAACTGCCAGCGCATC
>JADFPZ010000013.1 GCA_022562075.1 Candidatus Zixiibacteriota bacterium
CCAAGATCGTTCCAGAATCCAAACAGACGCGAGTTCAACATCTCAAGCATTCCACCAGCGTAAGTTGGACTCGTTTTATTTAGAAAAGCGTCTGTTTCCGGCGTGTTTTTATACTGACCTTGTGGTCCGTCGCCATCACGGTTTAGAAATTTTAAGGCTACCAGCGCATCAAAAAAGTCATAGGTTCCGCGAGGGTGAAGCCCGAGTGCATCACCAAGTTGCTCTGCTGTCATTGACTTATCTCCCAGCGTAGTAAAGATATCAAATTCGACTGCAGTAAGCAGTACCTTCGAAGACCAAAAGGCGATTGCGGTTTGCATTATATGAGTCGGGTCAAGTTCTTCTTTCATTATTATCTCCATCAGAATTATTTTTCTAACATTACATAATGCAATGATATTTGACAATGATTGATATTATCAT
The DNA here is from genome assembly GCA_022562075.1 of Candidatus Zixiibacteriota bacterium. Lineage (GTDB taxonomy): Bacteria > Zixibacteria > MSB-5A5 > GN15 > FEB-12 > JACZWU01. The sequence continues at coordinate 424 of JADFPZ010000013.1, forward strand.
CAAAGTGAAAAAGTCAGAAGCGCAAGGCTTCTGACCTACCTGACTTTAGTGAGTGATTTTTGACTGCTTCTCTTTTTCTTCATTGGCTTTGGCAGGGTAAGCACATACTCAACAGTCAGCTTGACCCAGCTTCGAAGTGTCTTAGTATCTTTTAACATTGAGTCTGGCAACAGAACATAATCCTTTTTAATTGGGGCTTTAGGGAAATAGCGAAGAGACTTTGTGCCTTTTTTTTGTAATAGTATATCTCTTTGGTTTTCGGGTAATTTTATTGCAAATCCCGCCGGAGTAAAGGACATACAGATTCTGCCATCAGCATAGACGGCCGCACCGCTAAAGAAATGCTTACATTCAAATGTGACGTTTGAAAATCTTCGGGCCGTTGCCCGCTTTAAAATTTCTGTCAATTTTTCTAAGTATTCCTTTGCCATACATATCCTCGATGTCTCGTAGCGTAATACTATACAATGTTTCTGTACTGCAATCAATCTCACCAGGGAGTAGATGTCAATAAGAGTCAAAAGCAAAAGATAAAATCTGCACTGGACGGTTGACCAACAGACTTTTTGAGGTTATGCTTCATTTTAGGATGCATTACACTAATCTTTGTAAAAATGGAATAGTTGCGATGAGATATAGACCATTATTGTTTAACGTTGTATTAATTTTCTGCTTATCAGTAGCCTTTCAAACAGTAAGTTCTCAAGCAGATTCAACAGATAAACCCTGCTCTGCTCCCGAGGCCAGCCAGTTTGATTTTTGGATTGGCAAATGGGACCTTACCTGGGGCGACTCTTTGAAGGGGACGAATATTATTACCAAAGAACTGGACGGCTGTGTGATTCATGAACATTTTTCTGACCCGAAAGAAAGATTTTATGGACGAAGCTATTCCGTTTATAACCCGACTAAGAAGCTCTGGCAGCAAACCTGGGTTGATAATCAGGGCAACTATATGAACTTTAAGGGTGGTTTCGAAAACGGAAAGATGACGTTAAGCCGCTCTTTTGTCGGCCCCAAGGGGAAAACAGTTATGCAGCGGATGATATTTTCTAATATTAGTGACAGCAGCTTAGACTGGAGCTGGGAGTCATCACTGGATGGCGGCAAAAACTGGAAGCAACTCTGGCTGATTCATTATAAAAAAGCGCCGGAGAAACTATCTAATTAATAAATGTGAATTCGCAACCATGACCGAAACAGAGAGAATACTTGAGCAGCTAAAAAGGTCCTTCTACAAAGAGGCCTGGCATGGACCCGCCTTTCTGGAAATATTGGAGGAAGTAACGGCAGAGCAAGCCTCAAAGCGTTCGATAGCAGAGGCACATTCTATCTGGGAAATTGTATTGCATACTAAGACCTGGATTGAGGCGGTTCGTATCAGGTGCCTGGGCAAAGAGTTCAATGTTTCCGATGAACAGGATTGGCCAAAAGTAACAGTATTCAGCGATGAAGCCTGGCAGCAGACGATTGCTTACCTAAAAGATGAGCATAAGAAGCTTGAGGATGTTATTGCTTCGATGGGGTCATCTGATTTTGATAAAAACGCGGCCGGAAGTTCTATGCCGAATAGTTCCATGCTCGACAGTATCATTCATCATAATATTTATCATTCCGCGCAAATTGCAATTCTAAAGAAGCTGGTTTAGCGATTCTGAACAGGAAGCTCAATTATCTTTCTTCCATAAGGCTTTAAAAAAGTAGCTAAGTAATAGCAGTACTCCGCCAAAGCCAAGAAACAGAAGAATCCGCCACAATGTTTCGAGATTGGCCAGATCCACCAGGAACAGTTTCCCTATCAAAACCAACAGCGTGGCCATGGCGGTTTTGGTGACAACATTGACGTCTTTACGCAGACCGATTACGAACAACACAACTGTGTATATACCCCAGGTAATTGATACCAATCCCTGACCGTTCGTCAGCGGCGACATTTCACGCAAAAGCCATAAGAGCAGAGTTATATGTGCTGCCATTAAGTACGCGATTTTATCTTCCCGCAGTATCAGGAAAGACGACACTGCCGCACCATAAGCAATGAACAAGATATCAGTCGCAGCCGTGTAGTTGAAAACAGTGGTTCCTGAGGCGGGGTCAAAAAGGCGAGTTAACAGCCAGAAGAATAAAGCTGTATTGAAAACATGTGCAGCGTTAAACAGATTGCGGTTTTTCACTCGACAAGCAATGTAAAACAACGATGCGGCCTGGAGTGTCAGGGTCAAAAACAGATCGTTACCGTCAAGCTCTCGCCAAAAGATACCAGCCAAGAGCGCATATCCCAAAAACAGATAGAAGTGTTTTTCTTTAATTCGCTTGAATGAATATGACAATGCCAGGGCGCTCGCGGGAACAACCATATCAGATAACGTCCCGGCATTTATAATCGGGCTGCCGCTTTGACTTTCAAATAATCTGAATAAAATCCAAGCCGATACAAGACCAAATAAAGAATGCGCGATCGGCGCCAGGGTTCTGTTACCGACTTTCATTCTTACCAAATGAATTGCGACTCCTTCGAGTGTTATAGCTACCAAAAGCGCGTTACCATCAAGAAAATAATAAAGTGCCACAGTTAAGAAGACCAATCCGACAACGATGTGGGTGTATGCCAGAGTCTTAAATTCGGTTTTCTGATTCAGCAGCCAGCCAATTGCCGCTATCGCCAGCGCCGTGGCAAGGCTGACTGTCCCCCATACAAAATCGCTCCACTTCCACAGAACGGTAGAAAGAAAAAATGAGAAGAACGGAATTACTGTTGCTAATAGGATTAGATTCATCTCTGTAAGATTTATATCAACGTCGTGGCCGGACTTTTCAGTCGATTCAGAAATCGATGATTCCTGCAGCGACGACTTTTTGACAATTGCGACTTCTCTGCCTAGCGGCACTAACCAGAAAAATGGCAAAGCCAGAAACAGTGCCGACTGAATCGATACTTTGTCCAGCAGTGGAGCCAGCGATATGCCTGATTCGCCGAACAACGCAATGCAGATAACTACCCAGCCACCAATACAGGTTGTCCAGAAAAATGACCACCAGCCTTTGAAATAGTAAATTACCGAGGCGCCGGTTAACAGTATACATAAATAAAGCATAAGTCCCGGAATAGAACTTTCACCGGTGTAAAGTAAGAATGGCGTGCCCAGTCCGCCAATTATTGCGATAAGAGAAAAGATGAAATCGTTTTCTTTGAGAGACAAATGAAACGATAACCCCGTTACAATGACATAAAACGTAAACGCCATCGGATAGGACACCAGCTGAAATATTTGAAATGCAGCGTAGCCGGTTATGTAGAAAGTGCCTATGGCGCCGCCCAACAAAACCCGGCTAAAATGTTGGCGCTTGCGGTATAATCGCAGGCCGAATGAACACAATACACCGCCTATTACCAATCCAGTAACGACTCTGATTATTGGTGTGAGCCAGCCTTGTTCAACTGAGTATTTGAACAGAAATACGGCACCAAAAAGCAAAAGACCAATTCCGATCTTGTTTAACCAATACTCGCTGCTTTTCATTTGCTCGGGCAATTCAAAAGAGGATTCTGGAACTGGCGCCTTTCCGGCAGGAGGAAAAGGACTGGCCGGAGGAGGAGGAGGAATGATTTTTTGAGTCTGAGGCTGAGCAGTGACAGGTTTTGGTTCTACGACCACACCCCTGGGAGTTTCCTCAGGTTCGAAAGGTATTTGGCTGCCTTTAACAGACTGCTTTGCTGACAGGACTTGATTCATCTTAGAAGTGAGTTCTGTGACCAGTGCTTCAAGCCGTACTACACGCTCTTTGAGACTGTCTCTTTCATTTTCGCTCATATGAGTAGTCGTCTCTCCTAAATTGAGTTGCTGCTAATACGCTTTAAAGAATAGCAATCTGACCTGTAAGAAAGTTATTAGAAGAAATATCAAAAACAGCAACAAAAAACAGATTCGCTGCTCTACAGAATGTTGATTTGTATGGAATGCTAATATATCGGAAACTTGGCTGTTTCTACTTTATCAGCTTTGGTAACCACCGTAATTGTCTTGTCCAGTTCTTCTCTTACTACCCCGGCTAAAGTTGCCAGATCGAACGGTTTTTTGATATATTTGCCCACGCCGAGATCGAGTGCTTCTGCGACTCTTTCATTGGCAGAAAATCCGCTGACAATAATTGCTTTTTGCACAGGCTTGTGCTCTAACATGGCGCGATAGGAATCTAAGCCGTCTAGTTCCTGCTCCAGAATCATATCAAGCATTACTAAATCGACTGGCTGAGAGCGAACATAGTTTATGGCATCCCGGCCGTCTTTGGCAGTAATAACTTTGTAGCCCAGAGCAGACAGACTGTCTGCTAAAAGAAGGCGCTGACTTTCGACGTCATCTACTACCAGTATAGTTTCTGTACCCCCGACTACGTCGGTTTCAGATGGCAGCTCCGGCATGGCTTCGTTTGTTGCCGGGAAAAAGAGCTTAAATTCAGTTCCCTTTCCCAGTTCTGACTGAATATCATAGTAACCTTGATGATCTTTTACGATGGCGTAAACTACTGACAATCCTAAGCCGCTGCCGCTGCGCCCTTGCATTTCTTTGTTTGAGAAATATGGCTCGAAAATTTTACTCATATCTTCGGGACGTATACCGCAGCCAGTGTCTTTAACGCTTATAACAACATATGCGCCTGCGGCTATAGTCTTGGTGCCCATCTGCATTCCGTCGGTTTGGAGGGTGAATGTTCTAATCGTCAGTTCTCCCTCCTCCCCCATAGCATCCATGGCGTTTACAATCAGGTTCATGATTACTTTGGAGAGGTGCGGAGATGATCCTCTGATTCGTGAGAGATCCGGGTCAAATTCTGTCTTGATTGTAATTTTGGGATGTCGTCGGGCTAAATCTTCAAATCCGGGCGAGTCAAGATATTCTCTAATCATCTCGTTGGAATCCGTTGCAACAAGTTCGTATCTTCCCCGTCTGGCCATTGTCAAAAGATCCTGCACTACGCTGGCTGCGTCGCGGGCGGCTCTTTCAATTCGCTTGAGTTGTTTTCTGACCGGGCTGTCTTTTGGAAGCTTTCTCATTATCAGTTCAGGATAACCGACCAAAGGTCCCAGTACGTTGTTTAGATCGTGAGCAACACCACCTGCCAAAAGACCGAGCGACTTCATCCTCTCAGCTTTTTCCAGTTGGATCTGTAGTTCTTCTTTTTTCCGTTCTTCTTCAACCTCGTGGCGAATGTCTCTCATTATTGTGCTAAGATAAAGAGGGTTACCAGTAATATTGTCCTTAGTTATAAAAACGCTCGCCTCGCAAAGAATGGGCTCTCCGGTCTTGAAATCTTTGAGTTCTAACCTACCTCTCCAGATACCGTTTTTGAAAACGGCAGGAATTACAGATTTTTCTATTAATTTAAAATACTCTGTAGTATGAAAATCTTCTATGCGCAGCGTTGATATTTCTATAGAGGGATCTAAATTTACAAGTCTACTGCCTGCCGGATTGAGGTACAGAGCTTGCCCATCTAAGGTTGCTATAGCGATAAAGTCCGGAAAGTGACTTACAATGGTTTGAAGTTTTGAGCGCTCACCTTCAGCAATATATTTTAACTCTTTCTCCTTCTGCAGAGTTAGCCTCTCTGTCTCCCGTAAATTCGTTATATCACGGAAAACGGAAACGCAGCCTATAAACCCGCCTCGCTTGTCTTTCATAGAATCAATTGTGATTTCAATCGGGATTCCATTTCCCGATTTGTTAATCAGCTTGAAATTTCTTGTAAGTTCGTAATCGTCCGATTCCTCCAGTCGCTTGCGAGTTGGGTATTCAAAATGCTGGCCGGTATTTTCGTCTATAAGTTTCAGAACATCTTTAATAGGTTTGCCGATGGAATTATCAGCGTTATGACCGGTTAGCATTTCTGCCGCAGGGTTCATAAAGACGACTTGATTCTGGCAATCCGAAGCGATAACAGCATCTCCGATGCTCCACAGAACTGTTTGCAACCAGATCCGATTCGATCTTAGTTCCGCTTCCAATATGTGGCGATGCAGAGAAATTTCTATTGTGGTCTTAATTTCTCTGTCTTTGTAAGGTTTTAGCAAATAGGCAGCCGGGGCTGCCGATTTTGCGCGGTCAATTGTGGCAGTATCTGAAATTGCAGACATGAAAACTATTGGGATGTCAAACTCTTTTTTGATCAGGGAGGCAGTCTCAATACCATCAATATCTCCCGGGAGCAGAATATCCATCAGGATGATATCAGGAAGTTCTTCTTTTATCAGGCGTATGGCGTCACGACCGTTAGCTACAGTAGATGGCACCTCGTAGCCCAGCCGTTCCAGTCGGTGCTTAAGATCCAAAGCAATAGTTGCTTCGTCTTCTACAACCAGGATTCTTGGCTTAGCTTTGTTTTCAAGTTCAAGCTGCAAACTTCATCCCAAGGTATTCTGTGAGCTATCTGCGTGGTGTTTAGCCCTGAGTAAAGCCGGGACGTTCAAGGTGTTAGCAAAAAAAACTACGGATAGCTCGATGTTAGTCAACGTTGTCTATTCAAACCAATAGGTCCACCACTCCAACTGTCTATATCGACTATACTTGGTGATTACTTAGGGATTACCCCCCCTTATTGGCATGCAATCAGCGATTGGCTTAGCTGCTTGGTTATGAAAGGTCTGCCAGACAGTAAGCGGGAGATGATCCATTTGCGAAAAGCTGCCAGCTATATGAGCAGCCTACTTTGATCGCTATAGTTTTCATTTGAAACATAAACTGTTCCACAGAGTGTGCCCTCTCTCCCATAGAGATGTTTCAACCCATCTTAGCAAGCCCCTCAAAATCACCCAGTAACTGACTGGAACACAACGCCTTAAAACTAAATCTCAGTTTGGCACAGCTACTGCACTTAGACTTCTATGGAAACAGTGCAACGCACTCAAAAGGAGCAGATTCTAATGAAAAATATCATTACCAGAGCAGCTGTTGTTCTTCTACTCGCTGTTTTTATGGTACCAAGCGCCAAGAGCCAGGAAATAGGTATCATACAGGCCACAGCTACCGTAATCTCCAGTTTAAGCATACTGGGCTCTAATAACTTAGTCTTTGGGTCAGTCACCCCCGGGATAAACAAAATTGTTCCCAGAACTTCAGCCGGATTTGCCGGCGAATGGTCGATTACAGGAACAAGTCTTTCAGAACTGTCTTTGACTTTCACCCTGCCAACTGTGCTTGACCACAGCTCTGTAGCCGCTACCATGCCTATCAGTTTTAACAGCACCGACGCTGCCTTAAGTGACGGCACCGGCAGCCAGTCAGCCCCCAATGCAGTAGTCGACCCAAACGGCCCTTCGGTCTTCAGATTGGGCGCAGGCGGCCTATTATTTGTCTGGTTAGGCGGCACGGTTCAACCGTCAGTAGCACAAAGCGGCGGAGATTATGCCTCGAACGTAACTTTGACAATTGCCTATACCGGTAACTGACAGCCAAAAGGTGACTCGGAAGAACCAATCGCCAACTGCCCTTATTGACAATCTTACGTTTCTGAGTATGTTGTTGATGTACTTGCAAGTGTACATCAACGGCAGAAATGAAACGTTTATACTTATACTATTGCATCCTGATATTCGGATTTTTCTATGGCGGAAGTAAAGCCGCCTATGCTGGGCCGTCTTTAATACTCTCTAACTCTGCAGATATTCAGGTTAACGCCACAGTAATCAATCCAGTCGGATTCGTCTCCAGGAAATTTAAGGAACAAGGTCAACTAACCGGAAGAGCTATTGAATTTTCTTCAAGCCGTGAAATTTCTGTTCTGACTAGCAGGAATACTCTTCTGGAAATTGACAATGGTCACAGAAAATTCTTTTTAATCTCATCTGAAAATTTTGGCTTCGTCACTATTGATGATAACCTGCTCAGGTCTAAAATTACTCCTTTGATATCATTTATATCAATGATATCAGCGGAACTGTCGAGCAAGACAATAACCGATTCTTCGCTCTGTCTGATTAGACTAATTACAATCTCAGATTAGTTTATCTGCAATTTGAAGTTGACTCAAACTTAGCCGCTGAATAGACTTAAGCCATAGTTAAACTATGGAGCTTTCCATGAGACGAATACGGCGTTTGTTCATTGGTGTCACTTTATCTTTTTTGCTAGCTGCCGGCAGCACGGCGCAAACTATTACAGTCAATAATGATCTGGTGTTTGGCGATATGTTTCCGGGCGTCCCTAAAACTATTTCCAAATATACAGCCGGCGCTGCTGCAGAATTTAATGTCAGGGGAACCAATGGGGCCGAAGTTTCGATACAATTTACGCTGCCGACTAAGATGACAAAGATCGGGGTCAGCATCCAGATGATTTTCTTTAATACCGATTGCGCGGTAGATACGCGACCCAACCCAATTCAAGCATCTCCTCTGTTTGACAATCTAAATCCCTGGTCGACGCTTCTATACAGAATAGGAGTTCAAGGCTTAACAATATACCTTGGTGGTACTGTCGTTCCGAGAATTGTGCAGCCGCCCGGTGCCTATACAGCAGATATCACTTTAACAGTAGCCTATACGGGCGCATGACAGGAATATTTTTTGAGCTACTTTCAGATTTACATAGAAGTTGACTCATGTTAACAGATAAGATAGTCTTGAGCGTACATTGCATAAGGTAAGGTCAATGAGAAAACCATTCATCATTGTCGCAGCTTTCTTGTTTATGGCAGCAAGCTGCCCGGCACAGACAATTACGCTCAATAATGATTTAGTTTTTGGAAGTGTGTTTCCGGGTATTCCCAAGACGATAACCAAGTACTCGGTAGGCTCTGCCGCAGAGTTTCATGTGGCCGGTATTAGTGGATCTGAGATTTCAATACAATTCGCTCTGCCAACTTACATGCACAGCAGCGGATTTAATATTGAGATGATTTTCTTCAATACTGATTGTTCAATTGATACCCTGGCAAGTCCCAGCCAAACTTCTCCTTTATTTGACAATTTAAATCCCTGGACGACGCTGCTTTATCGATTAGGTTCAGCCGGCTTGACGATCTGGCTGGGAGGCACGGCCATTCCCAAAGTAGTACAGCCACCCGGCTCTTATACTGCAACTATTGTTTTAACAGTAGCTTATACCGGCGCCTGAGAAAAGCAGACGATTCTGCTCAGATGTTGGACATTATCTGCTGACATTGATGATTATAGCTCAAATTTCATAAACTCATTATCAGAGTAGTCGAAAATAAAGTTCATAGGCCGGAATTGTCCGTTATTTACAGACAGTTAGGCCCCGGTCAGCATTAAGCAACTGTGATAAAAAATTGAATATTTTGTAATAGCAACTGGAAAGGGAGACCGAGATGAACAAAAAGGGAGTAGAAAGGAAGTTCGCAGTAGTATTAGTCGCAGCAATAATCTGCTTCAGTTTAAGTGTGAATTCTGTTCAGGCACAGGATGTCGCCACAGGAACAGCCACAGCAACAGTATTGACTGCGCTGGCTGTTAGCGCCGCGCAGAGCCTAATATTTGGAAATATTTACCAGGGAGTAGCTGCTACAATAGGTAACAATATTGACGCCAGCTCAGGAATTTTTAACATACTCGGACAGGGCAGCGCCGGAATTTCTATCAGTTTTGCTCTTCCACAATTTATAGCTTTGGCCGACGGCTCTGACAGGATGACGATCGGTTTTAGCTCTACAGACGCAACAGTCGATTCCAATAATACTACGCCAGCTACAGTAGTTGCAGGTGATGGCTGGATTAATGTAAATCCTAACCTTCTTCCAGCTGCTACAGTAATCGGCGCCGCCGGCCAGACAAATGTCTATTTGGGTGGAAGGATTTACCCTGCAGTTGACCAGTCTGCTGGGGGATATAGCGGAGATATTATTCTAACCGTAGCCTATAACGGAACCTGATCTCAAGTAACAGACTAATTTGAGCGCCCCAATAGCTAAGCTGTTGGGGCTCTTTTATTTACTTTTACAAATGCGCTTTTGCTTATCGTAATGGCGCTTTTCCTCAAACTATTCAAAATTTAATCAAAACAGGGCTTGAAGCTGTTAAGTTTTTGAACTCTTGGGCGATACTCATACAAAAGAGCCAATAGGGGCTGCTTTTTACTATTCGAAAAGTAAACATGAAGAGCAAGAATTATACAGATTCGCTTGTAACATCGCTGAGATTACACCAATGGCTGAAAATTACTCTACTACATATTCATATTCGATTGTAACTTCGCAGAGATTGCACCAATGGCTGAAGACTACGCTACTGGTGTTTTCATTACTGATTGTTGTTGCCGGTAGTGGTATGGCGCAGGATGTCGCTGTCGGACAGGCAACCGCGACAGTACTTGCAACTCTAACTGTTTCGGCGACCGCCGCCCTGGCTTTCGGAAATGTTTATCAAGGCGTTACCAGTACAATCGCCAATAACAATGCCAGCGCCGGCGTCTTTACTATAACCGGAGCTGCCAGTTCGGGAATTATGATATTTATGGCACTTCCCAACTATGTCGCCTTGGCTGACGGAAGTGACCGCATGACCATCTCGTTCAGTTCGACTGATGCTTCGGTTGATACACTGGGTGCCGGTAACCCGACCACTATGGCAGCAGGCTCCGGTTTTCAGAACATCAATCCGCATAACTTTCCAGCGGCCGCAGTGATAGGTGCCGGCGGAACGACTAATATTTACCTGGGTGGTAAAGTCTTGCCAACCATAGACCAGACCGCAGGAGCATATACCGGAGATATCATCTTAACCGTGGCGTATACGGGAAATTGAAAGGTTAGAAATGAAATTAATAGAAATAAGTAATAACCCAAAAAAGAGATCCAACTAAGGAGTAACAACATGCGATTAAACGTAATGAATCGTTCTGTAAAGGTCATTCTGTTTGTTGCACTGGCGGCTGTTTTGGCAGTTCCGTCGGTAGTAAACTCTCAGGATGTAGCGACAGGTTCAGCAACGGCTACAGTCTTGACTGCTCTTGCCGTAACTTCAACTGCCGCACTTGTTTTTGGTAACGTCTATCAGGGCGTTACTGCGACAATTGCCAACAATAACGCCGCGGCTGGTATTTATGCCATAACCGGTCAAGGCAGTGCAGTTCTTTCAATCTTTATGGCTTTGCCCGAATTCGTGGCTTTAGCCGATGGCAGCGACAAGATGACTATTGCATTCAGCACAACCGATGCCTCAGTTGATACCCTTGGCGGCGCCGACCCGACCACTATGGCTGGTGCCTCGGGTTTTCAGAACATCGATCCACACAACTTCCCCGCGGCCGCAAATATAGGTTCGGGTGGAACAACCAATATTTATCTCGGCGGTAAAATATATCCGACTATTGACCAGACAGCCGGCGCTTATACCGGCGATATAGTATTGACAGTTGCCTATACTGGCAGCTGAAAAAAGTTGTAGATTGTTGAACGACTTGAAGAGATAATTACTATTGATAATTTGCCGGGGAGTGGCCTTATAAGGCTGCTCCCTCTGGCAGTTGAGAGAAAATAGTAAACATTGGAAGGTTACTATGATTACAAAATGGCAGATTTGCCGGATTCCGATTAAAGGGCAGCACCTATTTACGGGGCTGCTTATCGCCTTTTTTCTATTGATTGGCCATGTCAAAGCAGGTGTTCTGGTAGCGCCTACTGTCGTTTTTATGGATGAACACAAACGAACCGGCCGGATCACTGTTCAAAACCCATCAGATGAACCCAGGGAAGTTACCATTCGCATGAGTTTCGGCCTGCCGACGTCGGATAGCCTTGGAAACGTCTTTGTAAACCTTCAGGACTCGGGCATCACCGATATAAAAGCGGCAACCAGCTGGGTCAAGCCGTTTCCCCGCAAGATGCTGCTCCAACCGGGAGCGACTCAGGTTGTCCGGTTTGTAGCCAGGCCTCCCAAGGATCTGGTTGACGGCGAATACTGGGCACGGGTAGTGGTTACTTCGCAGGAAGGAAAGACCTCTCTGCCCAGTGCATCAGCTGAAGGTCAGATATCTACTGTGCTTAATATGATTATGCAGACTGCAATTATGCTGAAATACCGTCAGGGAGATCAGGTTGCTCACCTTAAGCTAAACGGCGTAGAGGCCTCCCAGGAAGACACTCTGGTGAACGTCATAGTCGATTTGTCCAGTACGGGCAATGCCTCGTACGTAGGCATGATGCACTGCCGGTTATATAATGCTGACAAGCAGGAGATAGGCTATCGCCGCTTTGACCTGGCGGTCTATCATGATTTAAAAAGGCGGGTAACTTTTCCCATAGCGTCCTATACCAATAGTGGGCCTTATTCATTTGAACTATTTATTACACCAGACGGCCGCAAGGATATTGCCGCTGAGTATCTGATAAGGGGAAACGATATCGAATACTCAGTAACTGTTCCGTAGCCTGGGCTAGGATGTAAAGGACCTATTTAGGGTGTTGGCCGTAGAATTTAAATCAAAGTTTGCAATTAAGACAACGCTCTGTCTTTTGATTAGCTGCATGTTGCTGTTGCAATCGGCAGTTTTTGGACAAAAGGTAGAGAGAGAAGAGATAGTAGTTTCTTTTGTCAGCCGGGGATTATTTTCTGAAGAATTTTTTGTCCAGTACGACGGCGAGCACATCTATCTGCCTCTGCTCGAGGTATTGAGCGCTCTGGACATGTTTGGGGCATTCGACCGCAGCAATCAGCGGGTCGAAGGTTTTCTGTTTACACCTTCGGACAAATTCACGTTTGACTATAAAAAGCTCGAAGTCTCCTACGGCGGCAAAAAGCATGCAGTCAGCTATACTCAATTTATGGTCGAAAGCACAGACCTGTTTTTGAGAGTTGACCAGTTTAAGCGCCTTTTTGGACTCCCTTTTGAATTCAATTTTTCTGAATTGAGAGTATCAATGCCCGCCGACAAAAGATTACCATTATATCAAAAACTCATACGCAAACGCCTTCACGAAAAGCTAAAACAAAAAGACGAAGAAATCGGGCCGGTTTATAGGCTGCCTCTTAAACGCAGCTGGTTTTCAGGCGGCGCTTTGGACTGGCAGATTTCTAACAGTCTGCTAGGCAGGCAGAATCATTTTTACGGATTTGATCTGGGTTCATCGGTATTGGGGGGCGATTTGGTTTTTTCAGGCGGCGGCAGCAAAAGCCAGGGTTTTGACCCTGAGCAGATGCGCTACCGCTGGAACTTTGCTTTTCAGGATAACAGCTATATTACCAAAGCCTCGTTAGGAGAAGTTTATACTGTTGGCGCCTTAGGCAGAAGTCTCAATGGAGCTATGGTCACCAACCGGCCGTTAGTTCAACGTCGCTATTACCAGACAATCAGTGTCAGCGACGTTATCGGCCCCAACTGGGAAGTAGAGCTGTATATAGACAACGAGTTAGTGGATGTCGTGACCACAGACTCAAGAGGCGAATATAATTTCAATGTCGATTTGGTATATGGCAATACTCTGGTAACTTTGAAAATGTACGGACCTAATGGTGAAATCAAAAGCGAAGACAAATATTTCCTGGTTCCGTTCAATCTCATCCCTAAAGGTGAATTTGAGTACACCATAGCAGCCGGTGAAAGCAAAGTGCTCCGAGAAAACCGCCGCTATGCGCAGGCACAGGCGTTTTACGGGGTAAGCTCATGGCTTACAGCCGGCCTTGGACTGGAGCAGCCGCTGGGATCTTTGGGTGATGAAAGTGTCAGGTTTGCCGGTGAGCTTGGCGTTCAAGTGAGCGGTGGACTGACGTTTAGTACAGCCATTGCGCCCAAGCGGTCAATCGGTATTAACGGTTCTTTTAGCCGGTCGTCTTCCCTGTCACTGGCAGCGGGATTTACTAAATACTGGCCAGACGAATTTTTTAATCCTTTTAATCGTGAGTACCGGGCAATTTTTTCGGCCAGCGCACCTTTTAGAATTAAGAAAACTCGTATAGGAACGAGATACTACGTTTCAGTAGACAAATTTCCTTCGGTGCTGGCAACCAATATGAATTACGGAGTATCCGGCTCAGTTGGGCCGGTCAATTTAAATTTTCTGGGGAAATTCAGCCAGTCCAAATATGAAACAAGAACAGTAAATGATCTTGTTAACCAGATATTTGCTACTGTTCATATATATAAATGGATTCGCCCGCAGTTCAGAGTTGCCTACAACCACAGTAAGCAGATGCTTGACAAATATGGTATATTTCTTGGGCGTCGGGTCTTTAAGACCGCCCAACTTTCTCTTTCGTACGAACGCAATGAAACGATAAAGACTGACGCCATTCAGCTGACTTTTCACCTCTATACCGGTTTCTTGACCTCCACCACCCGTGGCATTTCTACCAATAGAGGCTCCACAGTCAGCCAGGTTCAGCGCGGCTCTGTTCTTTACGATGGCAACACCCATTCGATTCGCTTTGATCGCCGTAATAATGTCGGTTATGCCTCGGCAGTTGTACGTCCGTACCTTGACCGAAATTACAATTCTCAAATGGACCAGGGCGAAGAGTGGCTGGATGGTATCCGCCCCAAGATGCAAGGTCCGTCGGGAGTTCCCTCGGGGAAAAACAATCTGCACTATTTTAACAGACTTCGTCCTTATGACAATTATCTTATTCAGATAGACCAGTACAGTCTTGATGACCCGACCCTGAAAGCAGTACATGAAAATTATATGGTAACAGTCGGGCCAAATGTGGTCACCGCGATTGATGTAGCGGTGGTCGTAACCAGTGATATTTCGGGGACTGTCAACCGTCTCTTGCCGCAAGGCGGCGAAATCGGTGTTGGCGGGATAAAAATTAGAATTGTCAATATTACCACAGATGAACTGACCGAGATTACTACCTTTAATGACGGCGAGTATTATTATCTGGGACTTACTCCCGGTTCCTACCGGGCCTATATAGACCCCAAACAGCTTGAGCAGTACGGCTACGAGAGCGAACCCGGCGGCATAGATTTCATTATCGAACCGACCGAAGGCGGCACTTCGATAGAAGATATCAGTTTCAAGATAGTTTCGAAATAATATTTCTACGTTAAGGGGACAGATACTTTGGCTCCCACGGGACGAAGCGAGACGTCTGCCGACCGGCGAATCAATGAAATCCATAAACTTGACGAATCATAAAAATTGGCTATCTTTGCCTAACTGCTAACCTTAATTAAAAGGCTTCTGATTATCCTTTTGTTTGTATCATAACGTATGGCTGAGAACACGACCTTTAGATTTTTGGGCGGCCTTTTGCGCAATCCTAAGCAAATAGGGGCTATTGCACCCAGTTCAGAAAAACTGGCGATGGCCATGGTCAAAGGCCTGGAACTTCATTCGGGCGAACTGATAATTGAACTGGGGCCGGGAACCGGGGCCTTTACAAAACAGATCAGCAAAATAATTCCTGAGGGTGCCTCTTATTTAGGAATCGAGCGAGACCCAAAATTTGTACGGCTTCTGCAGAAACGTTACCCCCATTTGACATTCGTCAACGGAAACGCCGAAAATCTGTTCGACCTTCGAGACGGTTACAGCAGTATGAAGACGCGAGTGATAATTTCCGGACTGCCCTTTTCGATACAAGTCGGCGAGGTTCGCGATAATATCATAGACGGGATTGATAAGCTGATGACCCCCGGAGCGGTCTTTCGGACGATGCAGTATTTGCACGCTTATCCGATTCCTTCGGCGACCAGATTCCGGCGCCGAATGACTGAAGTATTCGGTGATTTTCACAGAAGCAAAGTTATAATTCCAAATTTGCCGCCTGCATTTGTGCTCACCTGGCAGCGATAGAATATTCTGCTGAACCCACCCTTCGACTTCGCTCAGGACAATGCCATAAATGGTGGGGCACCCCGCATTCGATCGCGTTTGGCTATCTTATTTTGATTAAGACTCTACGGAAATAACGCTTTCTTTAGTTCCCTGCATGCCTGTTTCGGTAATCTTCAAAAATTTTGCTAACTTTGAAAGCGAATGAAAGAGAGTGTAGTTGTTCCAGACTTTGCGCATGCCGTTTTGGATGTATGGCAGTCGCTCGTTTGGATTATTTAAGAAATGCTCAAACATTTCCCGGTACTCTTGCGGGGAATTAGCAACCGCCATTTCATTGGCATCGAACAGTTCTTTCATAGCGGCCGGGTTGTCAACCAGTTCGAAACCGCCGCAGGCTGGAATTACGAAGGTCCGTTCGTTGACTTCGTCAAATCTTTTATACTGCGATTCGAGATGAAAATTTGGCAGTACTTTAGCAAAATTATACAAGAGCGCTGAATCGGGAACAGAAAGTTCGCCGGCGCCCCGGTTCCAGCCTTTACCCGCCAGTATGCCTCGATAGCTATTTACTATAGGCATCAGGAGTTTGTCGCCTTGTTCGGCTTTTAGCTGTGAATTTGTGCCCACAAAAAAGAAATCCCAGACCTGTCTGGCCGGACGCAGGTAATGCTGATTTGGATTAATGCCAAACGGAACCGAAATCAGCGGCTTTTCTAATGAATCAAATCTTTTGTCACCAGCCGGATTAAGATGAAAGGTTATCAAAAAATCGCACAGCTTGTAATTGTCTTGTAGATTTGTTATATGGCCGATTTTTAATTCGCGCTGCTGCTGAAAATTTGCGATAAATTCCAGATCCAGCCTTTCGACATAAGCCGGGTCGCCCACAGTTATAAAAACTGTCGGCTGAAATGATTGAAATGTTTCTTTAGTATTGTCATGCCAGTCAAGTAGCAACGTTTGCAGACCCATGATATTGAACGTCTCGGCCCAGCTATCGAACAAATATTTTATGGCGCCGTTATCCGGGCGGTGCAGCAATATTCTTTGGCCGCAAGCCTCGTAGAGGTTTTCAAATTCCTGAAAAACGTTTTCGCGCAAAGAATGATTTTCTTTCATTAGTTCCAGGCGGGATTCATCGACACAGTTTTTGGATATCCAGCGGGCACTTCGGATTATGGCTGCTGACTGATTGACATCTAATACTATATGGGGAGCCGTGGCACCATACAGTTCCAGAACATTATTGTGAGCATCTGCCATATGAGGATCAGCACGTAGAGCCTTATCAAAGGCGCCGGCGGATTCGGTTAGTTTTCCTTGGGCATATAGCATCACTCCGGCGTTGTTTAGTGTCTCCGGATCATCGGGGTCAATTTGCAAAGCCTCAAGACAATATCTTTCTGCATCTTTGACAGCGCCCGATGAAAAACTTATTTCACTTAATCCTCGTAGCGCCCCGATTGAATTGGGGAATATTTTTAGTGCTTTGCAAAATTTAGTTTGTGCTTTGTCAAAATTGCCGAGTCTCAGGAGCTTTTGCCCTTCGACAACTTCGCTGTCAGACTCAAGCCTTGTTAGCAGCTCTGATATTTCATCTTCAAATCTTGGTGAATATTTCAAAGAGCGCTCTGTAAATTCTCGAATTGCCTTATCAAAACGCCAGAGATTTTGCTCAGTTTCTTGTTTCGAGTTTTTATGTGTAAAGAGTTCCGGAATATGGAAATCTTTCTTGGCCGTGTAGAGATTGTCCGCCAGTAAAAAATATTTGGCTGAGTTGTAATCGTCGGTACCAGATTTAAATTGCTGCAGTATCGGATGCTTTAGATATATTTTGTCATTGATATGCTCTGCGAAGTACTTCTTTATTGCCAGAATTCGCTCTATCTGCCAGACGATATTGCAACTATTATTGTCACCATGTACACGCCAGTTGAGCCCGACACCTGAGATGATTTTGACAGACGGCCGACACAACATGCCTTTAATTGTAAACCAGATATCTGCGCCGCCGCCGTACTCGAAAGGTTTGAATTCAAGTTTATTATCCTGCAGAAAGTTTGTTTTAAAAAGACCATTATGCGGCATGGCCACCGAGCAGTATTTCCAGGACCGATAGAGGGCGCTATCCGGGTCAGTTTCCCAGTTATCGTAGTGCCACTGCAGCAGCTGGTGGCCGTCTTTGTTTACTATTTTCAGAGCTCCGCAAATCCAGTCGAGAGTTTCGTTTTCGCGACATTCGTTAATCATCCGCTCAAAATAATCAGTTTCAATAAAGTCATCGCTGTCCAGCCGGTAGAAATATTCTCCTTCGGCGTTTGCTATCGCATTATTTATCGTTTCGTGTACTGCCTTAGAGCCATGGTTTTGTTGGTGCTGGATTAAATTAATTTTATTGCCGAAAGATTTTAGGATATCAATTGTGCTGTCGGTGGAGCAGTCATCATAGACGAAAATTTCAAAATGATCGTAGGTTTGATTTAGAACCGAGTCGATAGCCTGGCGGACATAGTCTTCGTGATTATAGCTGGTGATGCAAACAGTAATTTTGGGCTCAAAACTCATGGACTGTCTTATTTGTGGTCAGCGGCTGTTTTATGAATCTCAGCATAGGCGGGCTGGTATTTGTGATTATCGGGAATGTCTATTGTTACCATGCTTGAGCAGCCAATCAAAACATTGTTGCCGATTTTGATTTTGTCTCTTAGCATTGCTTTAGGTGCAATCCAGCAGTCTCTGCCGATTTGAACACCGCCTGAGATCGAAACCCCTGCCATGATTCTGGTGCCGCTTGCTATCGTTACATTGTGCGCTATCTGAACCATGTTATCGATACGGATATTGCTTTCTATTATGGTGTTGCCAAAAGTGCCGCAGTCTATGACCGAGCCGGGGCCGATCTCTACGCTGTTACCTATGGTGACTCCGCCAAAGTGCGGCATCGATACAAATTCTCCATTTGAGTCGCGGGAAAAACCAAAGCCGGCGTCGCCTATTACTGCGTTGGCAGCTATTGTACAATTATCGCCTATAGTCACATTGTCATAGACCATCGCGCCTGCCTGAATAAAGCTGTTTCTGGGCTGACTGCCATCGGGATTGCACGTCCATCTCTTTTTCGGTTGCAGCAGTTCGCCGTATTTTCTACAGGCGATTTGTGAGAACAGTAGTTGCGGGTTGTCTGATAAGACAATTGTTTTGCCGGTTATATTTTTAATTTCAATTTCGCATTTTAGATCAACATGGCAGACAATGACAGCCGCCGGGCTTTGGACAATTGTATCAATATTCCTGCCGCTATAGTAAGCAAACACGCCGCTTTCTGAAAATGAACCGGGACGATTGGGGAAATTTATTAAAAAACAGAGACTACCAATATCGCCTCCTTCAATCAAAATAATTCCGCCACCTAAGTTGGCGGTTATTCTGCCAGACATGTTTCAAGCTCTACTGTTTGTGGTTCTTGGTAAGTTTTTGGACTTATCAGATCTATCAAAGTTTCTGCTACTTTTCGCGCTTCCTCTTTAGTCATAGCCGCATGCAATGGCAGAGCAAGACCCTGCTTGTGAAGTTCGCTCGCTGCCGGACAAGTATCTGATGTTTTTGCGAATATCGGCAGCTGATGCGCCGCCGGTGCTCCTGAATTTGTTTCTATTTTGAATTCAGCCATACGCGTTATAATTTTATCACGGTCAATGTCTTTATCTAATAGAACCATTAGTGTTTGAATTGCAATTGCGGAATGTCCTGAATTTGACAGGTACTCAGGAAGAGTTATGCCATCTTGTCCGTCTAGTATTTCCAAGTATGTTTCTATGATATATTTTCTCTTTGAGAGGATTGATTTTAGTTTGCTCAATTGCACCAGGCCAATAGCAGCCTGAAAATCTGTCATACGGTAATTGAGCCCGGCTGATCTAAGATTACCGTGATTTCTGAGCGCGCGGCATTTTTCTGCGAACTCGACGCTATCTGTAATGATGGCGCCGCCCTCACCGGTAGTGATGATTTTTCTGGGGTGAAAACTGAAGATACCGGCCAAACCAAATGTACCTGCCTGCTGTCCGTCGATTTTCGTGCCCAATGCACAAGCGGAATCTTCGATAACTTTCAGATTATGCTTAGCTGCAATTTCTAATACTTTGCTGATTTCGCAGGGAGCCCCAAACTGATGGACGGGCAAAATTGCTTTTACTCTGAGGCCGTCTGACTTTGCCTGTTCAATTATTCTCTCAAGTAGATTGACATTCAAATTGTAATCGGATGTTTTTGAATCAAGGAATATCGGCATTGCTCCAAGTAGATGCACGATATTGGCAGCCGATGGCCAGGCGAAACTTGGAATAATAATTCCATCACCCTGCCGAATGCCTAACGCCATAAAGCAAATGTGAAGAGCCGCTGTTCCTGAGGTTACTGCAATACAATGTCTGGAACCACACTGCCCGGCGATGCTTGTCTCAAAATCAGCGACATGCTTTCCCTGCATTATCCAGCCTGAGTCTAAGACTCTGCTGACGGCTTCTTTTTCTTTTTCGTCGAAAAACGGTTTGGCTAAGGATATCATGAAGCTGCTGTCAACTCTGTGTCAGGGATTCTGTTCTTTTTATCAGTGTTATTTTCTGAAATGCTTAACCGCCGGTAGTAATCTGCGGTAAGCTTTATGCCAGCTTCTAAATCGGTCTTTGCTTCAAAACCTATCAGCCTTTTGGCTTTTTCCACGCCGGGGACACGAAGTTCTACGTCAGGTCCTGAGCGTGATACAAACTTTATTTTTGAATCTCCGCCTACTACTCTCAATATGGTTTGTGCCAGACCATAGACAGTAATTACTGCCCGGGCGTTACCGATATTAAATGATTCACCGACTGCCGCCGGATGGGCTATGGCGGTCAAAAGACCATCGACAAAATCTTCGATATAACACCAGGCGCGTATCTGGTTGCCGTCGCCGTGAATAAGCAGGTCTTGGTTATTTATTGCTCTGCGAATAAAAGTAGTCATAGCGCCTTCGCCCACTTGACCCGGACCATAGACATTAAACGGCCGCACACTTACTGTCGGCATATTAAATTCCTGATGATAGGCTTTGGTCAGATGTTCGGCGGCAAGTTTGCTTACGGCATAAGTCCAGCGCGCTTCGCCGACGGCACCAATGCTGGTGCTATCGGTTTCTTCGGAGCGGAAAGCTTCGCGCCCGAAGACTTCACTGGTTGAAAAATTTACGAACCGTTCCAAGTTGCTAAGTGTGGCTGCCGCTTCGATAACTTTGGCAGTTCCCACCATGTTGGAGCGCATAGTTTCTGTCGGGTGTTTAATCACCGTATCTATGCCGGCTACCGCTGCACAGTGTATGACAATATGAGAACCCGAAATTGCCTGGTGCAGCTTTGGGTAGTCAAGAATGTCGCCGTCTATGACCGTTAAATTCGAATGAGTAGCGAACGAGTTTTGTTTTAAAGAATTTCTTCTGAAATTATCGTATATGACAATCTTGTTTTTCTCTATTAATCGACCCACTAATTTTGAACCGATAAAACCGGCACCGCCGGTAATGAAAATCTGTCTGTTTTCTATCTTGTGCACTTTCTCTCCTATTGATTTCACAATTATAGCAAAAGCAATGGCTGTGCCGGTACATTATTGCATGGCTAAGCATTTATAAGACTTGCCGTTAGGGATATTAGCTGTATGTATTTTAGGCTTGGTTAAGGCCAAAAAAGGAAGGGATTTCCGAGATGATTTGAAAGAATTTCTCGGTTACGAAATAGCTTAGCAGGAATTCGAAAAGAGGTCAGGAGAAACAAACTCCTGACCTCTTTGTCTAAAAGTATTTAAGATCTAAAACGATTTTTTGATGCGGAAGATTGCCAGCCTGCCGAGTTTCGGAGCCCCATGTGGCACTTAACGGGAAGCTTCGAATCACTTTATTAGCAACGCTGCCAGCCGCTGAACATTTTCTTGCTCAATTGTTAACTGCCAAACTCAATATGAATTAGATCATCCTATTTGATTGGAGGGCCAAAGGGCTCGATACGCGGATTCGAAAATATTCCAACTGCCGGATCGGAATCCGCGCCCAAAAGCTTTAACTTCTCATCTATTCGTGTCCGTGCTATCTCATCGACCATGACGACAAAGAGTCCTTCATTGGCATCTGTTTGCACAACACCGTATTCGGCATCAACCTCTTCCGTTTTCAATCCAAATGTTTCGCAGACGCTCTCTATTGTTGGCGTACTGAGTTTTTGGCGGAACTGAAACAAAAGTTTTTCCATAGTAACTGTTATTGAGCTCCTTCTGTCTGAGCTTATAGTTACTCTATTATACTTTTTTGTCAGAACAACCGCAACCACCTTTGCTCCCGCGTTCAAGAATGGGTACTTCTCCTTCACCCTGCGTGGCATCAAGATATCCGACAAGATAGGCCATTTCCACTGGTTCTGAAATCTCTTCGCCGGCAGCCGCAAATTCGCCGTATTCTTCGAATTCCGAGACTACCAGATCTAATTCCTCCATGAATCCTTCAGAATGTGACTTTCTTGGTGGAAATGGTCCCGGTTTTGGCGGGAATGGGCGAGGCCAGGGAAACCGTTTACAAAGCCAGGGAAAGCGTTTACAAATGTCCGGAATGCGCTTGCAAAGCCACGGGTAACGACGGCAAATATGCGGCCGCCTTC
>JADFPZ010000014.1 GCA_022562075.1 Candidatus Zixiibacteriota bacterium
AAATGGGCAATGACTTGTCCTGTGACAGATAAAGGCGAAGGCCGTTATCAAGTTCGATTTTCTTAACGTTCGGTATTTCCAGCGGATTTAGCTTCGGATATTTAATTTTGCTAATGTCCTGCGCCGCAATCATTGAACCAAACAGAAAAACAAACGTCATCAGAGCTATGAATGTTGCTAATGTGAACTTTTTCATTTTATCTATCTCCTAATCTCAACTTTCGACCGTGTTCATCATGATGACGGTTCTATTTTTCGATGTCAGGTAAGTGTTGGCAACACGTTTGATATCTTCGGCTGAAACCGCATTGATGCGATTCAGTTCATTGAACATTTCTCTCCAGTCGCCCCAATAAGTCTGATAAGCTGCCAACTGAAAGCCCATTCCGGAATTGCTGCTTAAGCCGTTTACAAACTGGGCCTTGGCTCTGGCCTTGATTTTTTCAACTTCATCTGCGGGAATAAGTTCTTCTTTCATTCTTTCTACTTCTGCTAAAATTTCGATCTCGCAGTCGGCATTGCTGACTTTTGGAGCAGGCAGCGCATAAAGAAGAAACATGCCGGGATATTTTTCTCCCGGAAATCCGGTCTGGCCCGTTGCAACAGCGACCATTTTTTTGTCCTTAATTAATTTTTTATAGAGCAAGGATGTTCTGCCAACGGCCAGGTAATCCATCAAAGCGTCTAGAGCCGGACGGTCCGGGTGAGTGATTTCGGGAATGTGCCAGCCGGCCAAATACCAGGGCTGCGATGGATCTTCAATTACCATTCTTCTTTCGCCTTTTTGCTCTGGTTCAACAGTAGCAATTCTGGCAGGTTTTGGTCTGTACGGAATGCGGTTCCAATATTTCTCAGCCATTTTAATCAGGTCTTTGGTATTGACGTCACCGACAATTGCTATAGTCAAATTTGACGGCGAATAATACTTTTCAAAAAAGGCAGCGGCTTCTTGTCGAGAGTAGTATTGTATGTCAGACATATGCCCTATGCCGGGTACACCGTAAGGGTGAGCAAGAAAGGACAGTCCCAAAAACTGCTCTACCAATCGCCCTACCGGGCTTGACTCCGTACGCATACGTCGCTCTTCGGCCACGACATCTCTTTCTTTGTACATTTCTCTTAAAACAGGATTTAAGAAGCGCTCAGATTCGAGTGCCATCCATAATTCAACTTTATTCGAAGGCAGGCTGATGAAGTAGACAGTACGGTCGGCCCAGGTTCCGGCATTCAGGCCAACACCGCCTTCGCGGCTGACGGTCTGTCCGTACTGATTGGGAATTACCAATTCATATGAGGCCTCACGGGCAGCTTCATAGTCTTTCTCCAGTTTTTCAATTCTGGCAGAATCCGTCCAAAAACCTTTTGTGCGCTCGTCACGCAGCTCCATAAAAATAGAGTCTTCGATTTCTATCAGTTCTTTTTCTGCCTTATAATCCTTGGTTCCGAAAGTTGTAGTACCCTTAAAGGCCATATGCTCAAACATATGAGCCAGCCCGGTGTAGCCTTTGGGGTCATCTACCGAGCCGACATCGGCGTAAGTATTAAAGGAGACTACCGGTGCGTCGTGTCTTTCAAGAATTATGAGCTTCAGGCCGTTTTCCAGAGTGTGCTCCACAACCGAGTTCTCAAGTTTAGAAAAATCAAAACTGTAGGACGGGCTAGTTCCCAGCAGGATGGCTAAAATAGCCAGTAATCGAAATGCCAAATGATATTTTTTCATCAGCTCCTCCGTTTTACTTATATATCAATAACAAATTAACATTGAAACGCGAATGGCTGTCAAGCGAATAGTCCTTAATTGCGAACGCCAAAACAGAGATATACTCATACATTGAGGTATTACGAATCAACTCTGGCAATGTTTCAGTCTTAGATTACCACCAGGATATCATTTTTGGTCTGATAGTGTGGGGAAGACTTTCATTGTTTGGCGTCACTCTGGCAGATATCCCGAATTTGCCGGATTCTGAGAGAGTGACTTCACCCTTAAACGAGTGCGTACCGTCTTTGGGCTGTTTCCCGGAATTATTGCTGGATAGCTGAATCGGTTTAAAATTAGTCAGCTCTTCATGGCTGGCGAGTCTGCCGGCAACAATCTCTATGTTTACATCTTCAGGGTCAATTTCACCTAAGAAAACTTCAATAGTTACCGAAATAGTTTGACCCACAAAAAGTTCACCTTCCGGTATATTCATATCAACCGTCCGAATTTCAATACTCTCCCAGTGTTCAGCCATTTTGTCAGTCCACTTCGAAACTGAGCGGGTCAATTCAAAATTGTTCTCCGACAGTTTACGTGAAGCTTCAAATGCTTTAAGGTAAAACTTATCGGTATAGTTCATCAGCATTCTTTGTGATGAGAATGATTCCCCGGCAGTCTTGATAGAATTTTTCATGCGCGCAATCCATTCTGCCGGCAGACCTATTTCATTGAGTTTATAAAACATCGGTACTACTTCATGCTCCAGACAATTGTAAAGCATATCAGCATCAAATCTGTCCTGAGCTTCGACAGATTCAATCTCATGCCCGCTGCCTATGGCAAAGCCATTACTGCCGTCAAAGGCTTCGGCCCACCAGCCGTCTAAAATGGAAAGATGCAGGCAACCGTTGAGTGCTGCTTTCATTCCCGAAGTTCCGCTGGCTTCCTGCGGTCGTCTGGGATTGTTAAGCCAGACGTCGACTCCCTGAACCAAAATTCGAGCAATATTAATATCATAATCCTCAAGGAACATAATTCTGTCACGAAGTCTTTCATCGGCAGCATATTTTACAATTTGTTTTATGATCTCTTTTCCGGAGTTATCCAGCGGGTGAGCTTTGCCGGATATGATAAGCTGGACAGGTCTGTCAATTTGATTTATGATTTTTTCCAATCGTTCAATATCGCTGAATATCAGATTTCCTCTTTTATAACTTGAAAATCTCCGGGCAAAACCGATAGTCAGGGCTCTGGGGTCAAGGACTTTTTTTGCCCTCTGCTGGTCTGTCTGCGACGAACCGCGGCTAAACAATTGTTGTACCTGTCTCTTTCTTACAAACTCAACTAACTGTTCCCTTTTGCTGTTGCGGTAGCGCCAGAGGTCGGAGTCGGCGATATCATAGACTTTCTTCCACACTTCAGGTGCTCCGGGCCGCTCGACATAATCGGGGCCGAATGTCGATTTGTACAATTCGTTTAACTCCGGCGAAATCCATGAACCAGGATGAACTCCGTTACTGATTGCCTTTATAGGTATTTCCTCAAACGGCACGTTCGGCCAAATCTGGCGCCACATTTCTCTGGCCGTTCGGCAGTGAAGCTCCGATACTCCATTGTTAAAAGCTGAAGACTTTAGTGCTGCCACAGTCATGTTAAAGGGCTCAGTCTCATCTTCAGGAATTACCCGGCCAATCTTAAGAAATTCGTCCCAGCTGATTCCCATTTTTTTTATGCTGTCGGCTAAATAACGATGAACCAGAACGGAATCAAACTTTTCGTTGCCGGCCGGAACGGGAGTATGAGTAGTAAAAACAGAAGTTGCCCAGATGTATTGATAAGCTTCGTCAAAGTTGAGCTGGTGCGATTCCGTCAAATTTTTTAGCCGCTCCAGAACCAGAAACCAGGCGTGGCCTTCGTTGATATGGTAAACCTGTGGGTCAATCTTGAGCGCTTTTAAGGCCCTGACTCCGCCGACTCCAAGGACAATCTCCTGTTTAATTCGCATTTCTTTGTCGCCGCCATAGAGGATCGAAGTAATGTCGCGCAAGGCCGGTGAATTATCGGAGATATTGGCATCCAGAAGATAAAGCGGAATTCTGCCAACCTGCACCTGCCAGAGCTGCAGTTCGACTTTTTCGCCTGCCAAATCTATAGAAATTTGCAGTGGATTTCCATCTTTACCTTTGACTCTTTGAATCGGCATGTGATACCAGTCGTTTTCTTCATAGCGTTCCTGCTGCCAGCCTTCTTTAGACAATGCCTGATGGAAATAGCCATAGCGGTAGAGAAGTCCGACTGCGACCATGGGAACACCCAGGTCTGAGGCCGCTTTAAGAGTGTCACCTGACAATATTCCCAGACCGCCGGAATAGACAGGCAGGCCGGTGTCGAGCCCGTATTCAAGCGAGAAGTAGGCAACTTTCGAAGAAGTTTGTTCACCATACTTGTGCTGAAACCAGAATTTCTTTTTAAGATAAGACTGAAAATCTGCGTAAATCTTATTCAGCCTATTTGTGAATTCTTCATTTTCTGCTGCTTCTGCTAATCTCTCCTGTGGCAGACGGGAGAGCAATTCCACGGGATTATGATGTGTTTCTTCCCAGAGTTTACTGTCAAGATCTTTGAATAGTCCGGACAGTTCCGGGTTCCAGGAATACCAGAGGTTGTGCGCCAATTCCTGAAGATTTTTGATACTATCAGGCAGATTGGGTAATACTAAGAGTTGTTTAATTTTCATATCAGCCTCAATTTACAAAAGGAAAATTTCAAATGCCAGTTTTAGAGAGGCCTAAAGCAATCTTTAATGACCAAATTGAAAATAGCTGAAATTTGAGCTATATCAGGCCAAAATAGCAGGTTCATATGCCGGCTCATATAATGAGGGACTTTTCCGAAAATATAGGTGATTGAACAATAACACTTTTTAATTTGTTTAAGAGAACAATACCGGTAGAATTTGTCTAATGGCACGTAAAAAGAAAAGAATAGGCATTTTAACCGGCGGCGGGGACTGTCCCGGTTTGAATGCTGCCATACGAGCTGTGGTACGTACTGCTGAAGTGGAATTTGACATAGATGTGGTCGGATTTCGTGACGGCTTTGAAGGGCTGGTGCAGAACAAGTATTTTGAAATCACTTTGAGCCAGGCCTCAGGTCTATTGGCCAGAGGCGGTACAATTTTAGGCACTTCGAATCGCTCTGACCCCTTCAATTACCCTGTTCTTCAAGGTGACAATGAAGAGTATGTTTATTTAGACAGGTCCTCACAGGCGGTAAGAAATTTTGAATCTCTTGGCCTGGATTGTCTGATTGCGATTGGCGGTGACGGTACGATGTCGGCCTCGGCCAGGCTAATTGAAAAGGGCATTCCAATTATAGGTATTCCCAAGACAATTGATAATGACCTGGTTGGTACCGATGTAACTTTCGGATTTGATTCTGCTTTAGTAACTGCTACCGATGCCATTGATAAGATTCATACTACGGCGCAGTCGCACCACCGGGCCATGATAATCGAAGTGATGGGGCGTTATACCGGCTGGCTGGCGCTGTCATCGGGATTGGCCGGCGGAGGTGACATAATCCTGCTGCCGGAGTTTCCCTATGACATAGAAGCAATCTGCGAGCAGGTCAGAGTTCGCAATGCCCGAGGTAAGACTTTTTCAATTGTAGTAGTAGGTGAAGGCGCCAGGCAGCAGGGGGGAGAGCTTGTTTTTAGAAGTAAGATTAAGCAATCCTCTGAGAGCACCCGGCTGGGGGGAATCTCACATCAAGTTGCCGCCCAAATAGAAGGGTTGACCAATATCGAATGCCGCGTTACGATACTTGGCCATTTGCTAAGAGGCGGCATTCCCAGCGCCTATGACAGAATCCTGGCCACACGCTTTGGAGTAGAAGCGGTTCACATGGCAGAGCAGGGTAGCTTTGGCAGTATGGTGACTTTGCAGGGAAATAAGCTGGGGACTATACCGATAAGTGAGATAGCCGGCAAAATGCGGCCGCTTACAGTCGAAAATTCATTAATCAAGACAGCGGTCTCATTAGGTATTTGCCTGGGCGTGCCGGTAGGAGAAGACCTAAACAAGTACTATGAAAATCCGATTCCCGAGGATACTGCCAGCGCCGCTTCTTTGGCAGCAGCCAACAGCTCAGAATAGAATTGGAAACTTGATTTGTTGGCCGCCCCGACCGATATAGCTCACATACAATTGAATCTGATAAATATGAACAAGGATGAGTTCTCATGCCCAAGAATAATCAAACGAAATTAATTAAGAATCTAATGCGCTCGCCCGCCTACAGGCTTGCCTTTCATGACAATGAATTTATGTCCGAAGATTTTAACCGTCCGGTCAGACTGCAACTTGAACTCTTGAAAACAGAAATGCGACTTAGAGAAGAAAAGATTGTTTCAACTATAGTCACCTTTGGAGGAACCAGGATACTTGAGCCTGTCAAAGCAAAAGCCAAAGTTAGACGGATAGAGCAAAAGCTAAAAAAGTCTCCCAAGGATGAGTCATTAAAGCAGCTTCTTACAAGAGCCAAGAAAGTTGAAGTGAAGTCTCGTTTTTATGACGAAGCTCGCGAATTCGCCCGGCTGGTTTCGTCTGAATCGCAAAATCACCAGAGCCGCGAGTTCGTAATGGTCACCGGTGGCGGACCGGGTATAATGGAAGCTTCCAATCGCGGTGCACACGACGTTGGTGCCAAGTCTATCGGTCTGAATATTACCTTACCGGAAGAGCAGGAACCGAACGCCTATATCTCCGAAGAACTATGTTTTCAGTTTCATTATTTTGCGCTGAGAAAGATGCACTTTCTACTCAGAGCCAAAGCACTGGTAGCTTTTCCCGGTGGCTTCGGGACACTGGATGAACTTTTTGAAGCTCTGACGCTGCTGCAAACGCGCAAGATAATCGATTTGCCTATCATTCTGTTTGGTGAATCATATTGGAAGAAAGTTATTAATTTTCGCTATCTGGTCGAGGAAGGCACCATCGACGAAAAAGATTTGAAATTGTTTGTTTTTGCAGACAAAGCTGCTGATGCCTGGAACTATATCAAGACTTACTACCAATCCCGGGGCGAAATCTAGAAAATAAAAAAACCGGACTCTAGCGGAGTCCGGTTTCTAATATCAACTAAAGGAACAGCTTAGAATTTCGAGTATTCTTTTTCTGAATTCTTGGCCGCTTTAATCTGCCTGAGAACTTCTTTGAAATGAGCTTTGCTCATGTCATTGATAGCAGCCGAATTGGCAGCCTTTTTAGCGGCGCTTTCCAGAATATCAAGGTCATTGGCCGCCAGCGTGCGGGCATCGGCAGGATACATAAAACTGCCGCTCAAATAAATACGTGCAATCCTGGTTAGATGAGCCAATTGTAATTGACGTCTGTGACTATTCACATTCGAGGGACCGCTTATCTCGCCCCAAATCGCACGGCGAGTATCTCTGAACATATCATGCATGGTGTAGCGCTCTTCGCCCTTTTTATAACGGTCAAGATTGTTAACCAAGCGTCCCAAAGTGCGCGGGTTGTAAAGAATATTAAGCGCCGTATTTTGAATCGACAATATATATTGGTGCCATGGGTAAGCTATTGGCGATCCATACAATGATGTTCTAAAGTTCTGCTTTCTGGTATGCTGCAGTCTGTTAAGCATATCAGATGAAACGTCAAATGCATTCGCTGCAAAGATTTTGTCACGCAGGAAATTCATCGCGCGTCTTTGCTCTGAAGCCGAAACAGGCGTGAACGGAACTGTACCGCCTTCGGCGCCAACATAGTTTTTATTATGAATCAAGCCGCCTATATATCTTGCTGCATAGAGAGCGCTATATCTATAGTAGCGCATACCTCTTGAAAAAACCCTGCGTATTTTTTCGTAACTGACACCCGGCTTTTCAAATTTGCTCAAGGTATTGCTCCACAAATCCTGAATCAGCTTGACCTGATGTTCGCTGTAGGCTAGCGGGTCATTGCCCAGATCCCAGGTGTTGGCATAGGGGTCGACAGCATAGGCGTTGTACAAATCATAGTCTGTACAATAGGCCAGGCCTTTTTCAGCCGAACGGGAAGCAATCTGTTTTAGCTGTTCGGTTTCATCTTCAGGATTTTCAGCTCCAAAATCAGAATAAGAATACTCTATAATCCAATAGTCATAAGGACCGGGGGTGGAGGAAAAAAACTCGCCTTGAGTTTGTCCTTTTCCGGCAATATTGACCGGTGCGTATTCCATTACTGTTCCGATAGTACTATTTTTGGCAGTAAATTCCCGGTCGTTTATTTGTTCGAGGCTGTAGATGGTCGAGGCCTTATAGTTATGTCTGAATCCTAAAGTATGACCAACTTCGTGCGCGATTACTTCAACCAAATAAGCGTGCACGTATTCTTTTGTCAGCGAATCCTTATCGGCCATATCACCTATGCTTGAGTAGAGATATGCCAGGCCGAATCCGGCTTGTTCGGCAAGTTCTGTGGCAAAAGTACAGATTCGGTCAGACTCATGTTCCATAGGATTAAATTCTTCTTCTTTCATCAGGCGTCCGTCAAATGATACCGGTCCGATATATTCGTCCATATTAATAAACATGTTTCTGACAAAGTCTGCAGACATACCGATGTCAGCGTCATAAATCTGTCCGGTAAACGGATTGGCGCGGCTGGGTCCAACGGCATAAACACGAGGGGAATAAATCCATCGAATAACACTATAACGAGTATCAAGCGGATCCCAGCTGGCAGTATCAGGCATCTGTTTGGCTACAACTGCGTTTCTGAAACCAATTTTTTCAAAGGCAGGATTCCAGAATTCGATACCTTCAGCCAGGGCGTCACGATATTCAGGCGGTACCGTATTTTCGATCCAATAGACGATTGGTGTGACCGGCTCGGAAATACGAGCATCGGGATTTTTCTTCTTTAAGTCCCAGCGCTGGACATATCGGACATAAGGTGATTGGTGGTCAAGCTCAGTATAGTCTAAAAACATCGTTTCGAAATGCCCGATTCTGTCATCAGACAGTCTGGGAACGTAGTCGGTTTCCGGAATAGCAGAAATGGAGTAATGATACTGATGATAAAAACTTCTGCCACTCTGAAGTGTAACTCCGGAGTTGGGCTGGCTGGACTTATAGTGAAGCATTACATCAATTTCGCTATTTTGTTCGAAAGATTTAAGTTGTTTGTAATAGCTGTTCTTACTGTCAAAGCTGAAGCCTTTCTTAGCCTTCCCCAGATAATAACCGGTATTATTGTAATCAGCAATAAACATTGCTGAGGGATCGACCAGGACAGCTTCAGTTGAGTCTTCTGGTTTAGATTTTATGTCCAGCGAGGTAAAGAGATGGTCGGAAATACCAGCCGCGACAGCTTTGAACATAGTACTTGAAGTGTCTGCTCTGACACGCAGGTTTTTTTCCATTACCAGGATTTTCTTGCCGACCTTTTTGAAGTAAAGTGGAAAAGTTCTGCTGGGGTAGCCGGCATCATAGAAGGTGCCGTCGCCAGATGAGCGTGCTGAACCAAAGAGATAAATCGGCCCAAAATGCTCCGGATTTATGGCCATCAAAACAGAATTATCTAGGGTGTCATGATAAAATGTAAACAACCCCTCAATCTTTACTTTGTCTTTAATAAGCTTGGCGAAGGGCTTTGCTTTGGACTTGCCTTTATCAGAGTCTTTATCTGATTTTCCGTTTTCGCCTTTCGACTTTTGTCCGGCGCCTTTGATACCTCTGGCCTCTACGCTCTGAGCAGAAAACGACAAAAATAAAGCCAGAACCAAAAGTGTGGTTATTGTTCTAAGATTCATACTATCTCCTTATGGTTCACTATTTACGGGTTAGTAATTTCATCTTGGCAGATTTAGAAACATAACTATTTTTCAGAGAATGACAATAGTTGTTTCGTTTACTTCGTATACATTTAGCATAAGTGCCATTTATCGACATAGTTATACCCCTTTTTGTACGAACATGTGAGAAATTTGTTTGTTATTTCCGCCATAAATTCTTTAATTTTTGTTCATATAGGATAACCATCTGAGCTTTACTTTATGAACGAAGAAACAGACAAATAATGCCTGAATACCTGATTTCAAGCAGCGCCGGAGTGGTAGCCGTTCTGGCGGCGGTGACTTCGCTGTTTTTCTTCCTGGAGAAAAAAACCGGCTGGAAGTTATTCAATTATTTTCCGCCTTTGATATTTATTTATCTGACTCCTGTTGCCTTGTCAAATTTTGGCCTGATACCGACCGAGTCTGTCGTATATGATTTTATGGGCGAGAGTATCCTGCCTACTTTTCTCGTAATTATGCTTCTTCGAGTCGACCTGAAACTGACTGTGAAAGTGATGGGCAAAGGGATTTTCGTGATGCTGGCGGGAACGCTCGGAGTTGTTATCGGAGCTCCTATCGCGTTTTTTCTGGTGAAACATGGCCTTGATGCGGAAAGCTGGAAAGCCTTTGGCGCACTGGCCGGAAGCTGGATAGGGGGCACGGGAAATATGCTTGCTGTGGGGCAGATGGTCGAGCTTGATGAAACTTCGGCCAATTTTGGCTACGCTGTCATCGCAGACAATGCTGTATATCTCATCTGGCTGCCTATTATGCTGGCCTCAAAGAATCTGGCCGGCTGGTTCCATAAATTTACAGGAGTTTCAGATGACAGGCTGCAAAAAATGGAAGAGGCCACCAGGGGCGTCACGCGGGAGAATGGAAAATTTGAGATGCGGCATTTTCTGTATCTGGCTTTCATCGGCTTTGCCGCGACTGCATTTGCCATTTGGTTTGCGGAAATACTGCCGGCTTTTCCGCCATATCTGACTGCCAGTACTTATAAGATTTTATTAGTTACAATAATAGGTATCGCTCTTTCATTTACAAAGGCAAGCAAGATTCCCGGTTCACATGAAATAGCTATGGCGCTTGTATACTTGTTTGTGGCGAGAATGGGAGCGAAAGCAGATCTGTCCAACGTGAGTATGTCGATTTTCTGGTTTCTGCTGGGAGCCTACATTTGGATTTTCATCCATGGCTTTTTCATAGTTGCTGCTGCCAGGATTTTCAAAGTTGATGTACATACCGCTGCTATCGCATCGGCGGCTAATATTGGCGGGGCAGCCTCGGCTCCGATTGTTGCAGCTTTTCACAAACCGGCTCTGGTGCCGGTATCTATCCTGATGGCGCTTTTGGGCTACGCTATTGGAAATCCTGCCGCTTATATTGCCGCGATACTGTGTAGTTTGGTTTAGGTCTCGATATCACCAAGCAGCGGTACAAACCGTACAGGATAGAGCGTTTCCTGCTTTAATCCATCAGCGGACTTTTTGACTTTCACTAATTCCTGCTTATCGATTTCGTCTCTGTCCAATGGTATTATCATTATGCCGTCTGTATTGAGTTGTAGAGTTAGTATTTCCGGGATGTACTTTGCAGCGGCAGTTACTATTATGGCATCAAAGGGAGCTGCCTCAGGCCAGCCGTTAGAGCCGTCAGCATGTTTTGTAAAGATATTGTCATAGCCAAGTAATTCAAACAGACGCTCTGCTTTTGGTATCAGCTCTCCTATGCGCTCAATGGTATAGACAGCTTTCGCTATTTCGGCAAGTATGGCAGTTTGATAGCCGGAGCCGGTACCAATTTCGAGCACCCGGCTCTCGTTGCTCAAATGCAGGTGTGAAGTCATCGAAGCTACCACATACGGCTGTGAGATAGTCTGGCCTTCACCAATAGACAAAGGTCCGTCCTCGTAAGCGTCATCAATGAATCTCTCAGGGACAAACAGATGCCTGGGCAATTTGCTCATGGCCTGCAAGACAGCAGAATCAGTAACACCTCTTTTTTTAATTTGCTGTGTCACCATTTTTTGTCGACGCTGTTCGAATATCTCTTCGCTAATGCTCCTCATGATAAGTACGAAACTATAACTGTCTGAAAATCTGATGTAAAGAACAGAAAAAAGGCCGGTCTGTCAGACCGGCCGATTGAGTCCTGTCACTTTTCCTACAAACAACAGGGGGGCGAACCTCCTCTGAATATGAAGTCTACTATGTAGGTAAGGTCGAGTATGTTTGTATTTGCGTCACAGTTAACGTCACCCGAAGTGAAGGGGTTAGGTGCCGGACCTCCTCTGAATATGAAGTCTACCATAAAGGTAAGATCAAGAATGTTTGGTCCTTCACCGTCTCCGGAAATATCACCACAGAGAAAGAGTGCATAGATAAAGTTGAATGGAGCTGACTGATACAGCGATGAATGACCTGCTGAGTCCTGTGCTTTTACTCTCCAATAGAACTCTACATTTTCAATGAAAAGCGATGATGGCAGTTCAAGGCTGTCACTAAATACCTGCTGAGTATAGTGGATGCTGAAGAAAAGAGGACTACTGGAAAACTGTATTCTGTAAAACTCCGGTGATACTTCATAAGTCGGAGGTGCCGGTGAACTCCAGCGAAACAGAATAGTATCCTGGTCTTCAACTGCATTATCTGCAGGCAATAGCTGAGTTGGAACTGCCGGCGTTTCTGAATCCATGATAAACGTAGCCGGGCTGGTGTAGCCGGAATTATTGCCGGCAGAGTCAACCAGCTCTACGCGCCAATACCAACGTCCCTCGTTGATAGTATCAGGGATAGTATAGACAAAGTCCGGAAGTGGTTCATAGGTGGTAATTTCGCCGCTAAAAACAGAGTCCTGTGAAATTTGAATTCGTCCAAATTCAGGGGCCAGACCTGAAGCTTTTTCACCTCCCTGACCAACTTTCAAGCCATAGTCATATAAGAAGGAAAAGATTTTAGAGGGTACAAACGTTCCATTAATTGGCGACGTTGGTACCACGGTGACTGGCGCCAAATTGTCTATAACAAGTGTATAGGGGGTGGCCTGAAGCGAAGATGAGTCCGGTCCTATAATTTGTCTGACACCCCAGTAGTAAATGCCGTCTGTCAGAGAATCTGCTACCGGCATAGTAAAATTCTGATCTGCGATGCCAAAATACTCATGCAGCACATTTTGCATTGCAAAATCATTGGCTATTACCAGAGAATAACTATCTCCGATGCCACTCCAGGTAAAAGTTTGAACACGGTTCTGGCTATAGGACGGGTTGACAGGAGTCAGCAATGTTGGAGGCTGATAAAAATTATCCACTGTAAGTTGAAACGTTATAGTGTCTCCGGCTCCACCATCAGTGGGGCCGTTGACAGTAATGTTGTTTACTGTCAGGTGGGGCAGCTCTGCTGGCACGTTTATCGTAAAAAATAGCGTATCTATAGTCAAAGGCGGAATAGAGCTTGCAGCCGAGGGAGGCAGTATATCCCAGCCGAGATCATCATCAATAGTGACAACAACTCTATCTTGGGCGTTTCCCAAGTTTTCAACTATGACCGGGAAATCGTAACTATCCGGCGATCCGACTGTATCATCCGGCAAGTCCACGATAGTAATTGAGTAAAATGCATTGACATTAACATCAACAGAAGCTTGAGAAACTACCTGAGAATCCAGATTACTTACTGCGGAACAGGTAATTGTAGTTTTGTCAGTGGCCAGGGCAGAGACAGGGATGACGGCATTAACAACAAAAGTAGCAGAGTCCCACGTGGAAAGAATAACAACTGAATCTATGGTGCCTTCTATAAGCCAGCCGGCATCGTCTTCGATATGGACGTCAACAGAATCGGTTGCAGCTCCTACATTGGTAACCCAAAATTGCACTGGAACCGTATCGCCCGGGTCCTGGATTACGTCACCTTCAGCAAAGACAGCCAGGGCGGCTAGATTTCCGGGAGTATAAATGCTGTCAGGCGTGAATATCAGTGAATAGAGCTGAGGCCCCGTCGGAATATTAAAACCTGTAACACGCGCTTTCCAAAGACCCGGTGTGGGAGATTCTATTTCTACAGTCTCCACATTATTTAGTCGGTCAACTCCTTTTGTCGCAAAATTACTTGGATTGTCCGGGTCTAATACCCATGGCAGTTCAATGCTTGCAAACGGGTTGACCAGTTCCAAATCGAGGTCATTTATTAAATCTTTGCCGGCGATTCCCAGTCCTCCCGGGTCAGACCAGACCAGAGTAACTTTAAGCCTTTCAGCGCCGCTTGGCACTGTCAGATCATAAATGTGAACTGTGCCGGTCGTTGTCTGATTTTCGACATACGATGGTTCACCAATTACTATTTTGTCAACAGCTGCGACACCATTGACCCGGCCATGTCCAAAGCTGAAATCTGGACCGGTATTTCCGAGGTCGTCAGCAGTATTTATCAAAACTCCTTTAATTGTTGACGGCAGTACCGGCCAGGGCTGACCGGAATTCATAAGCGCCTCTCGTATCAAGGCAATAGTACCTGCTGTTGCAGGACATGACATCGAAGTTCCGCAGGCATTCCAGTAGCCTCCGCCAACATTGCAGCTTCGCAGCGTACAGCCCGGACCGCAGACATCCGGTTTGAGCCGACCGTCATCTGTCGGTCCCCACGATGAAAAACTTGTCATGGCGCTAGAACCTGATGATATGGCTCCAACTGTAATAATATTTTTGGCTGTGGCCAGATTCCCGATCGTGCCATAAGTATAACCTATTGAACCGCAGTATTGGCTGCTTGTACCACGGCTGTTACCGGCTGACCAGCAAATTGTAATTGGCGCACCCTGTGAACCTCTGACTATATTATCAAGAGCCGTATTTTGAGTCAGATAATTACCCATTCCACTTTCACAACCGCTAGGAGAAACAGTAATGGAGAAGGTCCAGGAGTTGGTAGCTATCGATGCGTTCATAAATCCAATGGCGTCGGTGTATTCTTCTTCCATTTCAGAGATTGAACCCCACCACAAGTATGAAGCCAGCAGCGCCCCTGGCGCCATGCCGGCATAAAGCCCGCCCTGTTCAGCGCCTGTTCCCAGAATTGTACCTGCCACGTGCGTGGCATGACTGCTAAAACCAGCCGCATCACGTAGGGTAACCCTTCCGGCCAAATCTGCATGGGCACCAAAGACAGAGCCACCATCCCATTCTGCCACTGTAACTGCGAAACCAGTTAGATTGTATGGAGCCTGCTGCAGCTCTTCGGCGCGAGTGTTAACTCTGGCGACATTGTTTAATTCTACCGGCGGAGGCGCGTCCAGTTCTATCCAAATCACTGCGTCAATCTCTGATATTTGCAGATAGGAGAGTTCCGGTACGATCAATTCAACTGTATTAATGCTGCGGGCCAGTCCAACAATATCGGCATCAAACTGGTTTTGAAATTCCCGCGCCCAATAGTCCAGGTCTTCATCTTCATGCAGCACAATTTTAAACTCGACCAGATCACCACCTCGGCGGGCCCAGTCAGCAATGCCAATGTCGGTTATATATGGGGATATCTTGTCATCAGGATATATTTCTCCCAGCCATCTGAGTCCATGCCGGTTCGCAAATGATTCATCAATTTCAATTTCAAGATGAACGGTATAAGTAAAATTGGGAATATAGCTTATCAGCTGCATACCATCGGCGGCAAGTGACTGTCTGTCCGCATCAGTCAGCGGCCTGTCAAACTGTACCAAGACATGTTTACCCAAGAGTAGAGCAGACTCTTGTGCCAATACCTGTCTTACGGCAGGAGCGGGCACAAAATCTCTTTGCTTTAGCTTCACTGCAAAGTCAAGGTCAATAGAACTAGCGGGGATTGATACTGCAAATGTTATCAGTAGGAGGCAAATGGCGCCTGATGCTCTCATCGATATACTCCATTCCTGGTTTTGATGTGAGGAGATCTCTGTTTCTTTTTAGCGAGGCGTACAAATATATACGTACATTATTCTATAATACGCATCAAATATAACTTCATTCTGACTGCTGTCAACAAGTATATCTTTGAAATGTTTAAAGTTATAAGTTTGACATTAAAAAATATAAGTTGAAAGAACTAAAGCTCTGATGCAAATTGAATTTGAATTGAAAGGAAGAAATGTCAGAAAAAATTTGGTTATTTAAGGCTGATCCGAAAGATTACTCCATTGATGATTTGGCCAATGAACCGAATCAGACAACAAGTTGGGACGGTGTCAGAAACTATATGGCC
This sequence comes from Candidatus Zixiibacteriota bacterium, assembly GCA_022562075.1. GTDB lineage: Bacteria > Zixibacteria > MSB-5A5 > GN15 > FEB-12 > JACZWU01. Next base: position 15,778 of record JADFPZ010000014.1, read on the forward strand.
CGAAACTTGATTAGAGATGAGATAAAAAAAGGGGACAAAATTCTGCTTTATCATTCTAATGCAGACCCGAAAGGTATAGTTGGGCTTGGAAAAGTCGTCAGCTCCGCTTATCCGGACGATTCTGCTTTAGACCAGTCCAGCGCCTACTATGATCCTAAGTCTGCTAAGGATAATCCGATATGGTATATGGTAGATGTCAAACTTGTAGAGATATTTCCCGAAGTTATCGAGTTGGGAGAGCTGAAAGACACCAAGGGTCTTGAAAAAATGATGCTGACACAGCGGGGCAGCAGGCTTTCTATCCAGCCCGTCAAAGAAAGCGAATGGAATATAATCATGCAACTGGCGTCGAAAGTTAAGTAGGCGACATCGCCCGAATAGCCTTGACTATTTACGTGATTTGGTTAATTTTGGCGGACAATGCTGGGGTAGTTCAGTTGGTTAGAACGCCTGGTTGTGGACCAGGAGGTCGGCAGTTCGAGTCTGCCCCCCAGTATTAAAATGTTGCAATAAAAAAACCCCGCAAATCTGCCGGGCTTTTTTTAACTTGTCGACCTATTAGAAACAAAGATTACTTCAATAGAATCATCTTTTTCGTTTCAACATATTTGCCGTAGTTTGCTTCTAATCGGTAGAAGTAGACACCACTGGCGACATCAACTGCCTGCCATTCCAGGTCTACAGTCCCTGCAGAATTAGCCAGACCTTCAAATTCTTTAACTACTTGACCGTTCAAGTTGTAAATAGTCAGCGAGTACTCTGATGCGCTGGGCAAAGTAAAACTAATTACCGTAGCGGGGTTAAACGGGTTGGGATAGTTCTGTAAGAGTTCGTACGTCGTGGGCAAGGTGTTCAAGCTGACGGGTTGTCCCTCAGCGGTTGCTAATTCAAAAGAAATCAGATCGGCATCCAGCAGGAGGAAATCTCCGGTAAAGCCGCTGCCAGATTCTGACCATACCAGAATGCGCGTATTAGAACCGTCAAAGTGATATTTCATATCCATCTCTGTGGCCAGTAGTATTGGCGTGACTTCGCCCTCAGCTACCACATAGGCAGCCCCAATAGAGGTTTTTTCACCCACCCCAAGACGGCCGTCTGAATAATGGTAGAAATCAATATTTACAGAGGTAACTACTTTGCTGTATGCTGAGGCATCTCCAATAACTATTCTAATCAGATAAACCAGATCAGCGACAGAAAGAACCGTGCCATCTGCATTAACATCCGTAGCTGCTATTTGTCCTTCAAGGTTTATAGTGAAGACTGACAGACCGTAGACGAAATAGTTACCAAAAAGTACAGCATCGGCGACTTCGTTTGCTACACCATTTAAGTTGATATCTCCGCGGTCGTCAATTGTTTCAGCGCAGACAATACTGACGCCGCCGTTGTAGAAGCACAGAGAGCGGATCGGATTCGGTTTGCCGTCACCCTGGTCAACATCACAGGTGTAGTTAGCGCCGTTGAGACTTGGGAACTCTGCTGAAATGTCTGTAATTTCGTTCCATATTACGCCGTCATAGTAATAATAGACTGCCTGAGAGATATACAGAGAGTCTCCAGCTTTCGAAGATAAGGTATTATCGCCGCAATCATACCAGCAGAATCTGATGGGCACGTACTGGCATTCAAATGTTCTGTCGTTGGTAACTAAGTAGGTCATTACAGCCAGTTCGGCGGGATTACTGTAGAAACAGGACGGATGAATGGCGCCGTTGTTGGTTTCCGCTAAGGCAAGAATGCGAACTTTTCCAGTCGGGCAAGCATTACTGCCACAATTGCCGGTGGGACCGTGCCTGTAGGCAAAATACTCCCAACCGCAGTTGGCTAAAAAGTTACCCGGCTCAACCGCGGAAAGGCTTAAGGCTGACGGGTCGTACTGAATCAGCAGGTCGAAGCCGCCAATGCCGGAATCAGGCATATCCTCAATATTAATTGCCACATTCTCGTATCTGCCTTGAGGTGTGTTATGAGTTTTCTCGATAATAATATTCGTGGGACAGAAGTCACATTGAGGGTCTACAATTACGGTAAAGGTACTAATACAAAAGTTGCCACCATCATCGGTGCATCGGAATTGTACTTCAAGGGTTTCACTTCCTGACGTAGTGTAACACCACTGACCGTTGACAATGCTGCCGGCTGAACCGGGTTCAAGCGCGCACGTTGGATTGGAGTCGCAGTTATCAGTGGCCGAAATCGGTATACAAATTGTGGCGGACTCACAAAGGAATATAGTAGTGTCATTTGGAACGCTGCAAACCGGCGCTTCGGTATCGTTAACTGTTATATCAAATGAGCAGGTGTCAGCATTACCGGCAGGATCAGTAGCGATACAAGTTACTGTTGTCGTGCCGACCGGGAATACAGAGCCGGAGGCAGGGCTGCAGGATATCGAGGCTCCTGCACAGTTATCAGTTACGGATCCAGAAAAAGTGACTACGGCACTGCATTGACCGGGATCATTGCTGACAGTTATGTCGGCAGGACAGGTTGCTACCGGTGCTTCGGTATCGTTAACTGTAATATCAATTGTGCAGGTGTCAGCATTACCGGACACGTCAGTAGCTATGCAAGTTACTGTTGTCGTGCCGACCGGGAATGCAGAACCGGAAGGCGGGCTGCAGGATATTGAAGTTTCCGAGCAGTTATCAGTCGCGGTGACTGAATAAGTAACCACAGCAGTGCATTGACCGGGGTCATTGCTGACAGTTATGTCGGCAGGACAGGTTATTACCGGTGCTTCAGTCTCATTGACCGTTACGATAAATGTACAGGTGTCGGCATTACCGACAGGATCAATTGCAATACATGTTACTGTTGTCGTGCCGACCGAGAATGCAGAGCCGGAGGCAGGGCTGCAGGCTATCGAGGCTCCTGCACAGTTATCAGTTACAGTTCCAGAAAAAGTGACTACGGCACTGCATTGACCGGGATCATTGCCGACAGTTATATCAGCCGGACAGGTCGCCACCGGTGCTTCAGTATCGTTAACTGTAATATCAAATGAGCAGGTATCAGCATTACCGGCATCATCCGTGGCTATGCAAGTTACTGTTGTCGTGCCGACCGGGAATACAGAGCCGGAAGGCGGGCTGCAGGATATCGAGGCTGTTGAACAGTCATCACTGGCGGTGGCTGAATAAGTCACCACAGCGCTGCATTGACCGGGATCATTGCTGACAGTTATGTCGGCTGGGCATACTATAATCGGAGGAGTATTATCATTTGCACAGGCGTTCTCGCAGTCGAGAGTTGGCCCGCAAATAGTGGCAATGTTGGAGTTTATACCTGCCTTGGGGGCAAACTGGGTGTGGTCGACGGGTAACGAATCATCAAGCGTAAAGCTGAATGTAACCGCAGTGTTAGCAGGAAAATCTTCAATATTATCCCATTTGATGCCATACAGGCCAGTGGAACCGTCAGGACCAATTGAGCCGAAATCAGGTTCAACAGCAAGCAGGTTGGCATTGGTTATAAGAGTACACAATTCAATCATGAAATGACTTAATGCCGGTGGAGTACCATCCCACGTCAGATTGTAAACCCATTGTGAGGTCCCGGGAGGCTCATATATTACGGTATCAAAAACAAGAATATAATGATTTATTTCATTTGTGGTATCACAGGAAATTTGTGCTTGGGTAGACGCAGATGCAAAAAATGCCACAAACACAGTGGCAAAAAGAATCAATATTGATTTTGAAAGTTTGAACTCTAAGCACCGAGTTCCAGCAATACAATTACCCAATTTCAACGTCGTCCTCCAGACGAGATATATTCTCTTCGCCTCGTCATAACTAGCCCTCTTGAAAAAGAGCGTTGTTAGCTTGAGAATATTAGAATTTCAATATCGTCTAACTCTGACAGGTTTCTAAGTACGTAAGTTGAAGTAACATAAACGAATAAAACCCACCAGCTTTGCCTCTATTATAGCATCTGAGATTATCCTGTCAAGGAGAAAACGGCTTCTATCAGGCTTTTTTGGTAATCTAAAGTTCTGAATAGTGGCCAGTTGGACGTCGGTAAATCAAGGAGATATGTTGCTAAACCACAAAATTAGACAAACAGTACAAATGGTTGAGCTATAACAAGTTGACTAGGGGTGCATTGTTCCTGCTTACAGATTGAATTATGCGATTCCAAAGGCCTGCTTGAGAACGTCTTCAGACACCGAAGGACCCTCTTTGGAGCAATGTTTATCAAATTCGGCTTTAAGAGTTTCTGCAATCCCTTGAGCCGAAACACCTTCAATCTGGTGTCTCTCAAGCATTGCCACCACCTTGCCATCTTTGAAAAGCGTAATTGATGGCGATGATGGGGGGTAGCCTTTGATATACTCTCTGGCCTTGGCAGTGGCCTCGAGGTCAACTCCTGCAAAAACAGTAGCTAAATTATCGGGAATCAGTTTGTGCTGAAGCGCCATAGCCACCCCCGGCCGGGCGTTTCCAGCAGCGCAACCGCATACAGAATTGACCACCAGAAGAGTCGAACCTTCGGTTTTGGTTAGAGTTTCATCTACTTCTTCAGGGGTGGTGAGAGGCCTAACGCCGATATTTGCAAGTTCCTGCCACATAGGTTTGGCCATCTCTCTGTCATATTGTGACTGCATCTTCTTATCTCCTCAATGGTTAAGTTATATACTTCTATTTAGCAATATTTGCGCAAAAGTCAAACTCTAAGTTTTCACCTTGACAGAAATTTAAGTTAATCTATTTTGTCTCTGTAATCTCTTTTTCAAAAAAACTAATATAGGCGATTTTGACATGAATAAAATATCCGCTTTATCTCTCAGTTGTATCTTAGTTTCTTTGATGCTTTTGGGGACTACTGAGATATTGAACTCTGCTACGTCCCTAAAAACTGAACTTTTTGCAGCCGGTTTGAATAAGCCATTACTGGTGACTTTCGCACCGGGTGATAGTACCAGAGTCTTCATAGTTGAACAAGCTGGTAGAATTAAGTTAGTCAAAAACGACACTCTCTTGCCGGACGCTTTTCTTAATATCAGTTCGCTGGTAAGCAGTGGCAGCGAACGAGGGCTTTTGGGTCTGGCGTTTCACCCCGATTATCAAGCCAATGGCCGTTTCTTTGTCAACTATACCAATTCATCAGGTAATACTGTGGTCAGAAGATACAATGTCAGTGGAAACCCTGACTCAGCAGACGCTTCCAGTAGCTTTGACATAATTACGATTAACCAGCCGTTCTCAAATCATAATGGGGGTATGATTGCCTTTGGCCCGAATGATGGCTATTTGTATATAGGAATGGGTGATGGCGGCGCCGCTAATGATCCAGGAAATCGTGCTCAGAACAAAAAGGAACTGCTGGGGAAGATGCTTCGGATTGATGTCGATGGAGGCTCGCCTTATGGAATCCCGGGTGATAATCCTTTTGTAGGTAATATCAGTTACTTACCCGAGATATGGGCCCTGGGTCTTCGAAATCCCTGGCGTTTTTCATTCGACAGAGCTACCGGAGATATGTATATCGGGGATGTCGGGCAAAACCTAATTGAAGAAATAGATTTTCAACCCGACTCGAGCAGCGGCGGGGAAAACTACGGCTGGCGTTTAAAAGAAGGCAACAATTGTTTTATTCCTTCGACCGGTTGTGATACGTTGGCCGACCTGACAGACCCAATCACTCAGTATTTTCACGGCGGCATTCCCAACAAGTGCTCTGTAACCGGTGGATATGTATACCGTGGCTGTGCCATACCGGACCTTTACGGCACCTATTTCTACGGAGATTTTTGCAGCGGTGATATCTGGTCAATCAGGTATGACGGTACAACTATAACAGATTCAACCAACAGGAAATCTGAACTCGGCCTTGGTACAGTAGCCATTTCCTCATATGGAGAGGATTATTATGGAGAGTTGTACGTTTGCTCATATTTTTCCGGGGCCGTTTATAAGATTGTTCCCGATAGCGTCCCCAGTCAGTGTGGTATCACTCCTTGTTGCACTGGCATACGTGGTGATCTGAATACGGATGGTGAAGACGCTGACATTCTCGATTTGACATTTTTGGTAGACTTTATTTTCAGGGGAAGCGGCGATCCGGGGGCCTGCCCGGAAGAGAGTGATGTAAACTCGGATGGCAGCCCATCCAATATTTTGGACCTGACCTATGTAGTAGACTTTATATTCCGCGGCGGTCCGCCGCCTCCGGCATGTTGAGGAGTTCAAACTATTGTTGTCCGTATTTAGTTGACCTGACCTGCTTATTTTAATTCATTTCACGAATGAAGAAACTGCTTTTATCGCTGATAATTTTGTTTTTTCTCCCGATTGAAGGAAAATCTCAGAGAGTAGCTCCTGCTACAGAAAATATTACCGATTACCGGCATGTCGGCGAAATGCGGGTCTGGACATTTGTGGTCAAGGATTCCTCTATTGGTCAGCTAATTTCAATTGTCAAAGATGAATTAGATTTTGCAGGAGTTCCAGCGCTGGAGATTCAGCAGAATCTGCAGCTTGATTATAATAAAATTGGCGCTCCCAGGAAGCTGCAAATTAAAGGAAGTCAGTATATCACTAAACGAGGGGAATATCTGGGCAGCAATCTGGAAATAATAGTCAACGGTCAGTCAGAAAAGATTGAGCTTGAGCGTGACGGTAACTTTATCAAGGGTTACATGACCCGCTCGGGCAGGGAGATTGACCAGGAAACAGAGTTGCCACCTACCATGTTTGCAGCAGACAGGCAATTTCTTGATCAAATTGAAATGCTGCTGGCTACCAGGGATATCAAAGTAGGCGAGAGCATATTCGACAGCTTTTTTGTCCCGCAGACAATGTATATCGAAAAGATCTCAGCGTTTGTAGAGAGCTTCGATTTGATTACACTCTATAACGAAGTACGTGACTCTTTATTCGTAATTCAATTCAGCCGGCCGCAAGAGATGGTAGTTTATTTTAGTGCCGACAAAAGACTTCTTAAAGCAGAACTTCCAAATCAAAACACAAAAATTTATCTGGATAT
>JADFPZ010000189.1 GCA_022562075.1 Candidatus Zixiibacteriota bacterium
ACCAGCTTGAGTCAGCTGCAGCTCCCCGGCAGTCCGTGTCGAGAGGCTGGCAATTTAGCGCTGCTTATGGCTATTCACAGTCTGGTCGTGATGCTACATTCAGAAAGTTTAGCTTCTTTAGATTTAATCTAAATTTCAACCTGACACCGACTACCCGTGTAAGATACACCCACGATTATGATATTGACGACAGCAAGACAATCTACAACTCAATTAATATAGTTAAACAAATACATTGTTGGACTGGTTCAATTTATTGGGTACCAATTGGTTCCAATAAGGGCTTTGGATTTAAGTTATTTGTGACGGCCATCCCTGACATCAAAATTGATAACAATCACAGCTCTTATTTGAACGCTCTGCAGCGCTAAAACTTCCCAAACTACTGATTTTTTATCTTTTTTTGGCCATTTCCAAAATATGTTTTAGTTGACGCTAACCGCCACGATAAGGCTTACTTAAAGAGAAATCAGACCCAAATAATGTTCAAGGAGAGGACGCCATGACAAAAGATCAAATGATTGCCTTAATTGCGGAGAATTCCAAGATTACCAAGAAGCAGGCAACTGACGCTGTGCAGACTTTTATGAGCACAGTCACCAAACAGCTCAAAAAGGGCGAAAAAGTTTCATTCGCAGGTTTTGGGACATTTTCTACTTCCAAAAGAAAAGCGAGAATCGGCCGTAATCCGCAGACCGGCGCCAAGATTAACATTCCGGCCAGACGTGTCCCGGTATTTAAAGCCGGTAAACACTTGAAAGAGGCCGTCAGGAAATAGGCAATTCATAAGTTTTTGCTTCAAAGGCAGGACTAATTGTCCTGCCTTTTTTATTGATTTGAAAAGGTTTTAGACTGAGTTTCTTTAGCTATATGACACGTTCAAAATCAAAGAAAAGCGAAAATAAAAGGCAGAAAATCTTCGCGCTCTTGTTGCTTTTGGTGGCACTGCTCTGTCTGATATCGCTGATAAGTACTGATTATGTCGATGCCCAGAGAATAACGGGCGAGCTTGACTCACATTTAAGCCCATTTGAGATGAGCTATAGAAATCAAGGCGGTCTTGTTGGAGCATATCTGGCTTATTTTTTGACTACGTTGCTGGGCTGGCTGGCCTATTTTCTGCCACTGGGATTCGTGGCGACTTCGATTCGGTTGTTCACGTCAAGAAAGCCATCGATTTTCCGCATCAATACGTTGCTATTGTTTTCGATCTCTATTTCGGCGACTTTAATATATAACGTCAACCTCTTTTCCACGCCAACCATAACTAACAGACCTGACAGCGCCGGAGGCTTTGTATCAGAGCAGCTGACCCATCTTTGCTTATACTTAGTCGGAGAGTTTGGCTCGTATGTTCTGTTAACGGGTACGATTTTGATAATTCTGATTGGATTCAGCTCTTTTAGCTGGAGCTTCCCCAGCATCAAATGGAATCTGAGTTTATTTGGTAAACTGTTTAGAATTTTAATTTCGATTTTTAGCTTTAGGTGGCTGGCAGCTCTTATTTCAGAGTTCAAAAACAATCCGGTTGACGAAGATGTGGGCGAATATGAAGAAGACCAGGAAGGTCGCTTTTCAGATTCTGGCAATATCCGTGGTGAAACTCCTGCAAATGAGCAAAGAAAGCTCGCTCCTGAACGTCGCCTGACCAAATTAGTGCGTTCTGCTGAACAGTTACAGCTCAAATCAGTCCAGTACGAGTACCCGCCGTTAGACCTGCTCGATGACACCATAGAAACTTCTGAGACTACAATAAATACCGAAGAAATGAATCTCTCTGCTGACCTGTTAAGAGATGCTCTGGAGTCGTTTGGGATATCGATAGAGGGCACTATCAGCAAACAGCCCGGACCGGTTATCACTCGCTATGAATTTAAGCCGGGCTCCGGCATAAAAGTGAGCCAGATTAATAATCTGGCGGATGATTTAGCGCTGGCACTTCGCGCCCGGCAAATTCGTCTGATAGCACCAATCCCGGGCAAGGCAGCAGTTGGCGTTGAGATTCCAAATCGGAACCCACAAATGGTAAGACTAAAAGAAATCTTAAATTCGCCAGAGTTTGCCGATTCTTCCAAGAAGCTGCCATTGGTTCTGGGAAAAACAACTTCCGGCAAGCCGTATGTAACCGACCTTGCCAAACTTCCGCATCTGCTGGTAGCCGGCGCTACCGGCGCAGGCAAGTCGGTCTGCTTAAATACAATAATTTCCTCGCTAATCTACCGCCTGCATCCGCATCAGATAAGATTCATAATGATCGACCCCAAAATGCTGGAGCTGACTGTTTACTCTGGTATTCCACATCTGGGACGACCGGTAGTTACTGATCCTAAACGTGCCGAAAGGGTATTGTTTGACACTGTAAAAGAAATGGAGTCTCGCTACCGGAAACTGGCAGCGGCCGGAGTTCGCAGTATCGATGACTTTAATAAAAGGCAGGACAATGCCGATCAAAGAATGCCATATATAGTCATAGTTGTTGATGAACTGGCAGACTTGATGATGTCATCCGGATCAAATAAAATAGAATTGCAGATTACAAGATTGGCTCAAATGGCCCGAGCAGTCGGCATTCATCTGATACTGGCCACCCAGAGACCATCAGTCGATGTCATCACCGGTATCATAAAAGCTAACTTCCCTTCACGGATTGCTTTTCAGGTATCTTCAAAAGTTGATTCCCGGACGATTATCGATGCCAACGGCGCTGAGAAACTTCTCGGTTTGGGCGATATGCTATTTTTGCCTTCGGGGCAGCAGCAGCCAACCAGGATTCACGGCGCTTATACCAGCAACGATGAAACCGATAAGATTGTCGAATTCATCAATAGTCAGGGACTGGAGATGATGGCGCTGGAAGGCATCACTCAGGCAACCGGAGAAGCAACCGAAGCAGAAATAGACTTAGGCGACCCCCTGTTTAAAGAAGCCTGCGATGTTGTAGTCAGGCAGAAACAAGGCTCCGTATCGCTTCTTCAGAGAAGACTTGGCATAGGTTACCAGCGGGCGGCCAGGCTGATAGATAAACTTGAACTGGCCGGAATTGTTTCGACTTTTGACGGCTCCAAGGCCAGAGAGGTGCTGGTTGACAAAGCCTACATTGACACTATATTTAATCAGCAAACATCTTCGGCCGCAACAACTTCCGAATTGAACCAATAATAGAGCCGTTCCGTATAATTCATATGAAAACTTTTCTTTACAGCCTAGTTTTACTACTGTTTCAAAGTAATCTGGTTCGACCGCAATCAGACGCTCTTGAGGCTGTCAAATCAAAATTCTCAAATGGAGACTGTTCTCATTTCGAATTCGCAAATATTATTGAGTCGAAAATTTTTGGAGTCATTGATACTATCCATGGCTCAGCCTATATAGCCCAAGACGGGCGATACAAGATTGAAATAGGTAGTGACGTGTTTCTTTATGACGGTTCGCTTCTATATACTTATTTTTTGGAAACCAATCAGCTCATTATAGAAAAACCTGACTCCGGCATACTGGTTTCTGATGAGATTTCGTTTGTCATAAAGCTTGATGAATGGTATGATTCTAAGGCTAATTCTAAGAATAGCTTTGCTTTAACCAAAAAAGAAGGAGTCAAGGGCGATATTCCGGATTCACTTGAACTGATCACAAATATCGCAGATTCGTCAATTGTGGAAATCCGGTATATTGATATAAACGAGGATCTCAACAGAGTAAAATTTTTGAGTCAGAAAACTGACTTAAGCTGCTCTGCCAAAGGCTTTGAACCGGATTTTCCGGATTCAGTTGAGAAAGTCAAACTTTATTAGAAGATGAATTTCTATATTCATAAATTAGGCTGCCCCAAAAACGATGTCGATGCTGACTACATAGCGGCCAGACTGATTGCCGAGGGACACACTCCCGTCAGCTCACCCGACCGGGCAGAGTCTATTATTGTTAATACCTGCGGCTTTATACAAGAGGCTAAAGAAGAATCAATAAACGCAATTTTGAATCTTTCTGAATTCAAAAATACCGGAATTTTAAAATCCCTTTATGCTGCCGGATGTCTCACTCAGCGCAACGGCGACGAACTCCTCAAGGGAATCCCCGAACTTGACGGTGCTTTCGGCCACGGCGCGCTCAACTCCATCGCCAAAGCAGTCAGCAGTTCGGCCCGATTTGACAAGACCATAAAACTTGAGACCCGCAAACTGGGCTATTTGAATTTCCGGAATCGCTTTATCTCAGATGACTGGCCTTATTCATATCTGAAAATTTCCGATGGCTGCGATCGTCCTTGCACTTACTGTGCCATTCCTAAAATGCGGGGGAGATATCGGAGCAGACCGCTTGATTCAATTATCAAAGAAGCCGAATTTTTGGCGCAAAACGGCAAAAAAGAATTGATACTGGTATCTCAGGAAGCCACACTCTGGGGATATGACCTCAAAGACCGCCCCAATACAATTACTCTTCTTAAAGCTCTGGAGCAGGTTGACGGTATTGACTGGATACGACTCTTATATTTATATCCGGGGCAGGTCGAAGATAATCTCATTGAATATATGGCTGCAGATAACAAAACCCTGAACTACTATGATTTGCCCCTGCAGCATGTCAACAGCGATATTTTATCAAGAATGAAGCGACTGGTAGACCGACTCCGAATCGATAAACTTTTGAGTAAAATAAAAAAAACCAGTGACGATGCGGTCATCCGTACTACTTTTATTGTGGGCTTCCCCGGAGAAACAAAAAAGCAATTCGATGAACTTTATGATTTTGTATCCGAAAACAGACTCGACCGCATGGGGGTTTTCCGTTATTCACCCGAAGACGGCACCCCTGCAGAAAAACTAAGCGGTCAGATTCCTGAAAAAGTTAAGATAGAAAGAATGGACGTACTGATGAACCTGCAGCGCGACATTGCTTTCGAAAATAATAACGATCTAATCGGTACTGTTCAGAAAGTACTGGTTGATGAAATCAGCTCTGACGGAATTGCCAGCGGTCGCACCTATGCCGATTGTCCTGAAATTGATCAAGAAGTAAAGATATATGGTAATAGCTGCCGGGCCGGCAGCTTTTATAACGTATTGATTGACGAATCAGAAGGATAT
>JADFPZ010000190.1 GCA_022562075.1 Candidatus Zixiibacteriota bacterium
TGCGAGGCCTGCCATTCAATCGGTAAACCCAATACCGATGGCAGCATAGGCAACTGCACCCAATGTCACGCTAGGCATTCAACCTCAATCGCATTGGCGCGTCAGCCGGCAACCTGCGGTCAGTGCCATATGGGGCCGGACCATTCACAACTTGAGATATATAACGAATCCAAGCACGGCGTTCTTTTTAGATCGCAGAGATCGATTTTGAATCTTAACGCTCCTCCGAAAAATCTTACTACCCGTGATATGTCTATTCCGACGTGTGCAACCTGCCATATGAGCGGGCTTGAGGGGATGAATGTCACGCACGATGTTACCGAGCGTCTTTCCTGGTGGTTGTTTGCTGCCGTATCTGAGAAACGTCCCAACTACACTATGGGGCAGGATGCCATGAAAAATATCTGTCTGAAATGTCACGCCACAACTCAGGTCGAAAAATTTTACGAGGAAGCAGAAGTAGTAGTTCATTCAACCAATGCCAAAGTACAGGAAGCTATTGATCTGGTTGCAGAACTTCGCCAAGAAGGACTCTTAACTCCCGAGCCGTTCGATGAACCGATTGAATTTATGGCCTTCGATTTGTGGCATTATTACGGAAGAACTGCCAAACACGGTGCCTTTATGGGAGGCGCCGATTTTGTGCAGTGGCACGGCAACTACGAACTGCTGCTCCATATAGTTGAAATGAAACAGATTGCCAAAGAACTGCGTGCAGAATAACCGTTCATGGAAAAGATATTAAATCTGCGGCAGATTTCATTATTATTGGTCATTGAAATCTTTGTCATAGTCAATATCGGATTTTTGGCAATAGATATTTTTATTGCTCATTCCATGAATGCGTTTTATTACCCGACCGAATGGATTCCATTTTATTTTTCTCTTGTTGCGCCGGTTCTGCTGTCTGCTGAATTTATGCTTAACCGGCGCCTGAAAGAGCAGAGGACACTAATAATCGGCCGCGTTGTTGGCTACTGCTCCATCGCGGTCGGTATTCTGGGCGCTATCTTTCATCTGAACAGTTCTTTTTTCGAATTGCAGACTATTCGCAGTCTGGTTTACGCAGCTCCATTTGCGGCGCCGCTGGCTTATACCGGCCTGGGTTTCCTGCTCTTGCTGAACAGGTCTGTGCCTGTTGAAAAATTGGAATGGGGCAAGTGGCTGATATTTCTTGGGCTTGGAGGATTTACCGGAAACTTTGTGCTGTCACTTCTGGATCATGCCCAAAACGGATTCTTTTTTTGGACAGAGTGGATCCCTGTGTTTAGCAGTGCCATAGCTATTGGATTTTTGTTAGTTACGTTTTTTGGAAAACTGTCACGGCGATTTCTTGATCTTACGATGGCCGTAATGTTTGTTCAGGTTATTGTCGGTTCGATAGGATTCTATTTTCACGGGATGGCTCTGACCAGCGGGGTAGATACTTCTTTCTTTAAAAATCTTGTGTCAACCGCTCCCATATTTGCGCCGCTGTTATTTGCAAATCTGGCGTTTTTGTCAGGAGTAGGAATTTGGGACGTACGAAGTAAGCTGTTTGAAGTGTATAGTGACTAAATAACCGGCACCAGTCAGCAGCCAGGTCCGATTCATCTCTCCAATAGCGTAACCTATTACAAAACAGCATCTTACAAAGAGGAAAAGCTCAAGAGTTTTCACGCCTCGACTCGTAAGTCCCTATAATCCAATAGCTTCAAGGCCACTCAGCTTTTATGGTTGATCATTTTTGCTGTTCGTGTAAATAATAATTGTCATATTGTAAATATTACTTGACGTAATGTAAAGAATCTTTTACATTTTGTGGCGTTACGTGAATATTATGATAAGGATTCTCTGTTGGAAATGAAAACACATCTGCGAAGATTTCGATTTCATCAAGGCGAGCTTAGTCAGCTACAGATAGCAGAAATGGTTTCGGTCTCTCGGCAAACGATCGTTGCCATTGAACGGGGTGATTACAGCCCTTCGGTGAAACTTGCTCTGCTTCTGGCGAGGAAGCTGGAAACTACTGTCGAAGAGTTGTTCGAATTGGAGGAAAGTGATCATGATTAAACGAGATAAAATATTTTACTCAGCCTGCGGTCTTTCGGGCGTGGGGCTAATACTGGCGTTTATGGGCTACGATCTCAGTCTGCTGCTGTTTGTTGCAGCCTATTTATTAAGGCCTGCTCTCCACGAGTTTGGTCTTGCCGGGCAATATGTCGATGAACGCCAGCTTGAAATTCATTCTCGATCCGGTAATCTCGCCTTTATAATAGTGATGTTGTCAATAGTCGGCATGGTCTTTTGGAGAATTGCCGATGGCCAATCAGTCGGTGAGTTACATACGCTTATCGGAATCGGATTGGCCGCCCGTGCTTTGACCGGTTTGGTCATGGCCGGTGAATATCAAAAAGCGGGTGTAATTATTATTAGTGCAGTCGGTCTGTTTCTGGCATTGTTCATCGTCTTAGACGGAGGGTTTTCCATAGTATCAGCTTTTGGTATCGCAATAGGATTGGTAATCGTTGGCTTTGGTCAACTGGGGCGAAAATTCCCCAGAATTATTTCCATTGCGCTGGCAGCCCTCGCGGTCGCCTTGATTTTCTTCTCCGATCTACTCCAATTCCGCAGGGCAGACTTGACTACCTGGATGTTCTTTGTTATTCCGATTGTGACGTCTTCAGTCTGTCTTTTTTTGGGAAGCAAGAATGAAGAGGAAGTAGTATCCGCAAGAGTTAGATCGATTGTGTTTGGATCTTTGGGTATCGGAGCGGCAACTGTATTTGCGCTGCTGCTGATTATAGGAAGCGGCGAAGTGCATAGCAGGGGAAAAAGGGTGTTCGTGCCGGAGGGTGAAACAACTGAAGTCCAGGGTGTCTCCTGCACCGGCCAAATCGAATACTATCAGAATGGCAATCTTGAGTTCTGTCGCCTGGCACGTGAAGATACCCTGTCCGGTCAGTCACTTCCTGCTGGAACAGGAGTTCACTTCACAGAGGATGGTCTGTTTAATTGGTGTATGCTGCAGGAGGACACCGAAATCCAGGGGTATTTGACCCGAGGTGAAGGACATGGATTCATGACGGAATTTTACCCCAAAGGGCAGGTGAGAACTGTCTACCTGGCTGAAGACCAGGTTATCCAGGGAATCCCTTGCGCCAAGTTCCGCTTCCTTTCGGCCGTTTTCTGGCCAGTCCACGGTAAGAACGGCGGAACCTACTTTCATGAGAATGGACAATTAAAGTATTGTGAACTGTCGGAACATTACAGCGTTGAAGGGCAAAGATTCAGGCGGGGGGACGCCGTAAGATTTGATCAAGACGGAAAGTTAGTCGCAAAGAAATAATCGGTAGGTCTCTCTCGGTCAGCAACTGCAGTTTTGCGGCCGCAAGCTGTAGCAGAAATATCGCGTTTGCGTTACCATCATTTGTGATGTACTCATTAATAAAAATGAGTTAACTTCAGTGTTATATGATTGATGACTGGAAAAAAATTATCTGGCAGCAGTTTGGAGCTTCAATAGAGTCGCTGGAAAATGCGATTAGCGCCTGCCCGGAAGAAGTCTGGGGCGATCGCTCAGTTTTTCATGAATTTTGGTACATGGTTTATCACACGCTTTTCTTTCTCGACTATTATATGTCAGAATCGACAGAAGGCTTTGCGCCGCCGGAGCCGTTTACTCTGGGTGAACTGGATCCGGCCGGTGTTCTACCAGATCGGGTCTACACTAAAGATGAGCTTCTAAAATATCTTGAACATGGCCGCCTGAAAAGTCTATTGGCTATTGAAGCACTGACCGAAGATACCGCCCATCAGCCCTGCAGATTCAAAAAGGATTTAAAAGTGGCCGAACTGTATCTTTACAACATGAGACATGTTCAGCACCACGCCGCACAACTGAACTTATTACTAAGACAGAGAACAGATTCCGCTCCGAAATGGGTGTCGAAGGCAAAAAGCTGACGGCGTCTGAATAGTATTTTCATAGAGAACAGAAAAACCTATTGACAAAGGGAACTTTTTCCAATATATATCGTTATATGTGCATAAGCGGTTGAGAGGGCTGAGTAGCCAGTTCAACCGGCGATGTAAAACAGATTATGGATACAAAACAGTACAGCAAATATTTTAAGGCCTTCAGCGACCGTTCCAGACTAAGAATCTTAGGCTTATTGGCCGCTAAAGAAATGACAGTCAACGAGATAGTAGCAGTTGTCGGGCTTTCGCAGTCTACTGTCAGCCGCCACTTGAGTGTCTTAAGAGATTCCGGGATTGTAGATGACCGCCGCGACGGGCAGATGGTTATCTGTTCTCTTAACAAAGAGGCCATCAAAGGCTGCTGTATGGGTTTTTGCGATTGTTTTGAATCACCAAAAAAGACAAAGAAAAAAAGAAAGTAATATTTTTTTGAAACATATATCGTTATATACGCATATACAGATATGGGCATAACAACGATTCCCGAGTCATGAGTTTTGGCCGGTGAAGTAAAAAACCTTAAACCAAGGAGAGTATGATGAAACGCTTTTCAGTTCCAAGAACAGCTCATTGCGGCGAAGGCTGCAGGCTATAGTCCCGGGCAAGACGAAAAACTGCCAAGCAGTCTTAGTTCAGTATAGTCAGCCTGGAAGATATGGAATCTTCCAGGCTGTCATATTAATAAGAACAAATTTTTGCGACGAACAAATCTCCTGCTTATTTGTTTATATTTAATGAATACCTTAATTTGACGAAAAGACTTCAATGGACTGTTTTTTGTAGGAGTTGTTATATGTCTGAAAAATCATTACCTATTTCAACCGGCTTTATCTGGGCTATAATTGCTGCTGTTGTTATGATTGGGCTGGTTCCGATGACGATGAAGTCCGAAGATTATACAACTGAAAAATCGGAGAATAAGATGACCTTAAATAAGCTAACCCCCGAAGAAGAAAGAGTAATAGTTCACAAAGGCACTGAGCCGGCTTCAAGCGGTAAATACGACAAGCACGATGCCGAGGGAATCTACACCTGTAAGCAGTGTGATGCTCCGCTCTATAATTCATCT
>JADFPZ010000015.1 GCA_022562075.1 Candidatus Zixiibacteriota bacterium
CTTGATGGAACAGTGGCCAGACTTAGCGGCGTCTCCAGCCGCTTTGGTATTGAGCTGGATTCTCTGGCAGATTTTCTCTCGTTTGGAGTCGCGCCGGCTGTCTTGATAAATTCACTTCAGCTGGCTTCACTGGGCAAGATGGGCTGGATTATTATTACTACCGTATATGTTGTCGCGGCCGGGTTCAGACTGGCAAAATTCAATCTGTATGCTGACACCGAAGAGAAAAAAGGATTTGTGGGACTGCCTGTGCCCGGAGCAGCTCTGGCTATGATCTCTTTTATTATCCTTAGTTATAAGTTATGGGGCAGTATGCAGTACGGAGAATGGATGGTCTCTATGATTATCCTGTTTGCTTTCTTGATGGTTTCTCAGGTCGAATATGACACCTTTCCTGAGACTTTCCAATCCAAGCAGGGGCGAATTAAGCTGCTTTTCATGATAGCAGCAGCAGGCGCTGTCTTAATCTGGCCAAGGCTGATGTTGTTTCCCATATTAGCGTTATATATATTGTATGGCATGCTCAGAGAATTATACCGGCTTTTTGCCAAAGGAGTGGTAAAAGTTACCCGCAAGGCGGGAGAGAATGAGACGAGTTAGCAGAAATGACCGGAACTCTTAAAAAAGCAACAGTTTACGTGAAGTTAAAAGACGGGGTGCTTGACCCCGAAGGCAAGACTATCCAGAAAGCTCTGTCTCAAATGGGATATGCTGAGTTTCTATCTGTCCGAACCGGCCGGTTTTTCGAACTTGAAATTGAGGCTAACGGCTCTGATATTGACAGCCGCATTGACGAAGTCTGCTCAAAGCTTCTGGCAAATCCTGTAATTGAAAATTATATTGTGGAAAAGAAATAATGAAAGTTGGAGTCGTCACCTTTCCCGGTTCCAATTGCGATTACGACGCCTATGCCTTAGTCAGGCACGTTATGCAGGAAAACGTTGAATTTCTCTGGCATAAATCGACCGACCTAAAGAACTGTGAGCTGATTATTCTTCCGGGAGGATTTTCCTATGGCGATTACCTTCGTTCCGGGGCAATAGCCAGGTTCTCGCCGATTATGGAATCTGTCATAAAGTTTGCCAATTCTGGCGGTCTGCTGCTGGGGATATGTAACGGTTTTCAAATGCTGACAGAATGCGGCCTTTTGCCGGGAGCGCTGATTCGTAACGATTCTATCAGATTCCGTTCCCATAACGTCTATTTGAAAGTTGAAGAGACTAACTCTGCTTTTACCAACGCCTATGGTTCCGAAGCTGTTATCAAGCTGCCTATCGCCCATGGTGACGGCAATTACTACAGTATCGGTGAGGAGCTAAGGCAATTGGAAGACGATGGCAGGGTACTTTTCCGTTACTGTGACAGAGAAGGAAATCTGACCAAAGAGTCTAATCCAAACGGCTCTGTTAATAATATAGCGGGGATTGTAAACATGGAACGAAATGTACTGGGCATGATGCCGCACCCGGAAAGAGCTGGAGAGAAAATACTCGGTTCAGTCGACGGCTTAAAAGTTTTTGAGTCTGTCAAAGCAGCCCTTTTGACTTTGACCACAGCGGGTAAGGCATGAAACGGCGCGAAGTTCTGTTTATCACAGTAGCGCTAATATTGGGCGCTGTTATTGGCGGTCTTCTGGGAGAAATTATAGCTACTTATCTGCCGGACGGAGCTGCTAAAACTTTGTTCTCAAAATCAATCGAAATCGGCTTTCAGACACTCAAAGTTGATTTCTATGCTATCTCATTTACGGTTGGATTGATGTTAAAAATTAATTTACTATCTGCTTTAGCAGTTATATTGGTAATGATATATTTCAGGTGGTGGTATTTATAGGCCTTGATTAGGCTTGTAAGGAGGTCATTATGTTTGGATTGGGACCGGGAGAATTAATATTAATATTTGTAGCTGTGCTCTTGCTGTTCGGCGCCCGCAGGCTGCCGGAGATTGCTCAGGGGATGGGTAAAGGTATAAGAGAGTTCAAAAAGGCCATCAAGGATACCTCAGACGAACTCAAAGAGGGTCTGGACGACAATCCCAGCAGCAATTCTACGCCGTCAAATTCTCAGCCAGGTACAGAGCCCCGGAACAAAGACAGCTAAGTAAGAATTATGTCCGACGCTCTTGGGAAAAAAGACCTGGAAAAAATTGCATCCGTTTTGGGGGCAATCAAGGTAATCCACGACACAGATCATTATCGTATCAAAGTTGTCAATAAGGAAGAGAAGCGCTCTTTAACACTTCAGATATATACTGAGACACAGCTGGGGCGCGAGAGAGGCATGCTGATAGTTGTCTATGCCGGAAATGTCCATCTTCAGCTTCATAATTGTACCGGCTATGTTGTCTCTGACGAGCTTGGTGAAGTTACCTTTGTGGCCGAATCTCCGGAAAGGCTTTCGGGACTGGTGGTGGAACGGGGGGCCTCATGCTCTTCTTATGCGGCTATGAACCGTGAGTTGATATCTTCGGATTTCAGCAAGTTGGGAGTAGAGGCGATGCTCTCAGGGGTGGCAATGTCTTTGGCCGAAGAAATTCTTTCAAGCAAAAAAGAAAAAGAATAATCTGTGATTTTCAGCTAATGTTTTCTGGCGCTGAACGAATCTACAAAATCAGACAAATCAGCAGTTATTTCCAAAGCGTTTTGATAACGCTCTTTGGGATCTTTTTTCAGGGCGCGTAAGACAACGTGGTCAAACAAGAGAGGAATCTGTGGATTGATGCTTGACGGTTTTTCCGGTTCAGTGTGGATTATCGAATAAATAAGTGAAGTAATATTCTCGCCTTTAAATGGCCGTTTGCCTAAAAGCATTTCGTACATGACCACGCCTAATGAAAATATATCAGCTTTATTATCTACATGCTGACCTTTAAGCTGCTCAGGTGAGATATAGTTGGGGGTGCCCATGGCAATACCTGTTTTGGTCATGGAGCTTGATTCCACGCGAGCGATTCCAAAGTCCATAACTTTGACGCGGTAGTCAGAGCGAATCATGATATTGGCCGGTTTAATATCTCTGTGGACGATGCCCTGTTTGTGGGCGTAGTCCATAGCCGCACAAATCTGAACAATTATCTGGGCAATTATACGATAGTTGAATTTAACTTTTCTTTTAATCATTTCTTCCAGCGTCTGGCCTTCGAGATATTCCATAGCTATATACTGAAGGTCGCCTTCGGAGCCGACGTCGTAAATCGTTACAATATTCGGATGAGAGAGCCTGCCGGCTGCCTGAGCTTCGCGATGCAGCCGTTCTTTAAGCTCGGCCATTTCGTTCTTGTCTGTTACGAAGTCCAGTCTGATTGTTTTTAAGGCTATCGGACGGTTAATTGCCGGGTCTTTACCCATGTAAACCTGACCCATAGCGCCTTTACCCAAAATTCCTGAAACCTCGTATCTGCCAAGCTTCGTAATATCTGTAGGCTGAGGTGTAGAGTTAAAACTACCATCATTGTCGGTAATCAAAACCCTATCATCTTCATTTTCTGCTGCAGCCACTTTGTCAAGCGACATCGGATCAATAATTTCAGGTTCAGAATCAAGATTGATTTTCTGTGACAGGCCGCGGCCTTCTTCGCTATCGCCGGAATCGTCACCATCCAGATTGAGCGACTGATGATCGTTGAACGAAATGGCAGAGGAACCGCCAAGAGAGCCCTTTTTGTCCTGGTCCTGCTCGATAGCGCTGGTCACCTTGATTTCTTCTCCTGACATGACAGCAGTTGCCACGTTTTCCGGATCGGAACTGCTGGCCTTAATCTCTCTGACAACCGGTTCGTCAGCTTCTGTTCCGTCAGATTGAGACTTGGCTTTAAGGCGAAGCCTTTCCATTCTTTTCTTGGCTTTTTCTTTGGCTTTTTTCTTTCTGATTTCTTCGGCCTCTTCACCTAATACAAGGCTGGTCTCTAACATTGGTGCGGCAGCCATAAACAGGACGAATTCCAGGCCGATATATGATAGCTCTACCAGCACGTTGAAAGAACTTAACATAAAGTAATTAACATTGATCAATAAGAAGAGCCCGATTCCGAGTGTAACAAAGCGGTACAAAAGTGAAATCTGCGGCATCACAAAAGCGCAAATACCGCCAAGCAAAAACAGAAGTAACAGATTGTACAAGACTGAATTAAAACCAATGGTAATCATATCCCGGTTGATGAGATTGCTCAGGGTGGTAGCAGTTATCAGATGTCTCGGTGTTTCGTCGCTTACGGGAGTTTTAAAGTATTCTGAATTTTCAAATTCATCAACGGTAATGAGAACCGCTTTTCCGGCCAACTGGCCGAAATTAAAGCCTTCGCCCAAAATTTGACTGGCGGAATATTTTACAAACGGATTTTCTTTGTAGAAATTCAGGAAAAACTCACTTTTTTCGTTTATAGGTATAGTTACCCGGCTGCCCAGCTCTATCTCCAGGCCTTCCGTTATTTTCACCATATCGGGCAGTATTTTTTCATAGACTGCGGCAGCCATAAGAGCGACCGATGGATAATAGTAACCTTCGTAATTCATCACCATCGACTGGTGTCTCAGGATTCTATCGTCATCCGGCATTATATAACTAAAGCCGAGCTTGGGCCTTGTCTTGAGTATTTTAGCTGCAGGTAGAAATAATTTGCGGGCTAAAAGGCTTGAGTTCTCTTCCATAATCCCCAATTGGTCATTAACTGTCAAAGAGTAATCAAAGAGATAGTCGGGGTTGCTGGTCCGGCTGCTTCTGAAAGTGGCCAGAGCGATATCATAAGGAACAACCAAATTGTCAATCCAGCTCAGCTGCTCAGTTAAAATTTTCGTATTACCGGCTTTTTCCTGGGCAGCATTTTCCTGAAGTTCAAAATCCAGCACAATAACTTTTGGGTTTGCACCTGCTATGGCCGCGGCTAAATCTGCTATCCGGTCATGACCCCAGGGCCAGCTGCCATATTGGTCTTGGGCGGCTCCGTCGATTGTTACGATTACTACGTTTTGAACCATTTCATCCGAGGCGGTCAGGTTCTGAAGTTTGTCATTGATGCCGCTTTGGAGACTTTCAATCGGACCAAATCCGTTCACATAAAAAGTAGCTACTAAAATGGAAATCAGCAGAAAAACTATATATGAGGCATATTTAGTCATGTCTATTACTTACCGATGGCAAGCCTTTCTATCAGCATTTCCGGAAGCTTGGCTTCTTCCATCTTTCTCTGGGCTGTTTTGATATCATACTCTATCCGGTGATAGCAGACGTCTCTGGTCTCGGTATCATAAGTTACATAAGATGCCCTGGGATCATTGTCCCGGGGCTGACCTACCGAACCTACGTTTATCAGATATTTGCAATCAGGATCCGGTACAAAGTCGTGACCAACTCTCTGGCGGGGAGGTTGGCCCGGCTTTTCATTGAATATTACCGGAACATGAGTATGTCCCATGAAGCAAAGATTTGTTTTGCAATTGGGAAAAGCATTAGCAGCATCATTGTGGGTCAAAATGTAGTGGAATTCTTGCGGTTGAAATGGTGAAGAGTGCACAAGGTGTATTCCCTCGATTACTTCTTCCATCGTAAAAGAATCCAAAATTGAAATATCCGTATCCGTCAAAGTTTTCTTGGTCCACTCAGCAGAGATCTTAGCCAGGGGAGAATAGTCATTTGAGGATTCCCGTCCCAGGGCATAACAGTCGTGGTTGCCAATCAGTTTAAGCTGACAAGTTTTATCGACCAACTCAAGGCATGCCGAAGGGTCGCTGCCATATCCTACTACGTCACCCAGACTACAAATCTTGTCGGTGTTTTCAGTTTCGATATGTTTAAGTACAGCTTCCAGTGCTTCGAGGTTGGCATGGACATCCGATACCAAAGCGATGCGCATTATTTATTGCCTTCAACGAACTTGAAAGTAGATTTTCCTATTGTTATGATGTCCCCATTTTTCAAATGGGCTCTGCTTACAGCTTCACCATTGAGTTTCGTTTTTTTAGCTTTGCCAAGGTTAACCAATGAGAAGTTATTGTTTTCCTGTACAATTTTCGCCTGGATACCGGCAAGCAAAAAGCCCTTGGCCTTTACATGAACAAATTTCGCCTTACCAATGGTGGTAACTTCGCGGTCAAGTTTGAACTCCAGAAAGTCCGCGTTTTCTTCACCAAGCAATACTGAGCCGCCATATTTTTCTACTATCTGTCTATCAACTCTATCATTTTCCAAAAGCTTCCTTTGAGCCTTTGTATTGAGAACCATGGTGCCGTCGAAATTGATAGCCTCGTCTGCTTCTTGAGATGTTTCAGTTTTGTATATGAGCGAGTACTTACCTATTGAGATAACGTCTGAATCCCGGAGAACTTCTTCGCTGATCTTGCGGTTGTTGACGAACGTACCATTTAGAGATTCATTGTCGATAATAACTGCGGCATTTTCATTAAATTCAATCATAGCATGCTTGCGTGAAACTCCGCGGTTTTCAAGGACTATGTCATTGTCGGTAGTACGACCGATAGAGAGACGTCTCTTCTCGGTAACAATTCGTTCGATCAGCTTGTCTTCAAATTTGACTAATATTTCAGCCATGGGAATATCCTCTTATTGCTTTTAATGCAACTTTGTCTGGCCTTAAACCAAAGTTTTTTCAATCCTATGAGACAACTAATCCAAACCGGCTATTTTACGAACCAGTACCAATATTATCGGCCTGGAAGAGGCAAACTTAAACTGAAAATCAGCTATCTACGCCTATAAGGAGACATCCCCTACTATTGCCGGATTTTTCAACAGAAGGACTGTCATAATTGTTCAATTCTTGATGTTATGTCTTACTAATGAAGTTGCAGTCAAATTGAGAATCAATTATATAACAATCCTAAATGATGAATTTGCTAATAATGAATTAAGAGAGAACAGGTTACAATGAAAGTTTTAGCAATTGCCCTTCAGAAAGATAACAAACTTGCTTCAGCCTCATTTGAAATGATTCAGGCGGCAAGGTCTATTTCTGAAGATATATCAACTGCTATTTTGGCCGAAAACGTTGATTCTATTGCTTCAGAATTAGCTTCCCGGGGAGGCGGGCAAGTATTAGCAGTTTCTGATGAGTCCTTGAAGTTCTTTAACGAAGAGATTTATGCTAATGTACTGACAGAACTAATCAAAAAGCACAAACCAAATGTAATCATCTGTCCTGCTTCACTTTACGGGAAGGCTCTGCTGTGCCGGCTGGCTGCTCTCAATGGCGGGGCTATGGCCTCCGAAGCTACCGGGCTTGAAAAAAATGGAGAGACTCTAAAAGTTACCAGACCCCACTATGGTGGTTCGGTAGTTTCTACGGTTGAAAGCAGAGGCGGTTCGCCTTTTTTTGTCTCGGTCAGGGCCAAGATTTTCCCCGAATCAAAAGATGGTTCAGGAAAAGTAATAAATGAATCGATTGAATCTGCTGTGTTTGAAGCAGTCTCGAAAGTGGTTGAATCCAAAGTCGAAGCGGCCGGCGAACTCAGTTTGACAGAAGCTGACCGGATTGTCTCGGCTGGAAGGGGGATGAAAGGTCCGGAACATATTCCTATTATCGAGGAGCTGGCCAAGTCTCTGGGGGCGGCTCTGGGGGCATCCAGGGCTATTGTAGATGCCGGCTGGATTTCGTATTCCCACCAGGTTGGACAGACCGGCAAGACTGTAAATCCTAAGCTTTATATTGCGGTCGGTATCTCTGGTGCTATCCAGCATCTGGTAGGCATGAGAACCTCGCAGACTATCGTTGCTATTAATAAGGATAAAGATGCTCCGATTTTTAGCGTCGCCAATTATGGTATTGTTGGCGATGCCTTTGAAATTGTGCCGGCTCTGACTGCAAAATTTAATAAAGAACTTGGGGGCTAATTGCCCTTTTTGATGGAGGGATAAGGAATGATTCGGAAAATTATCGCACTGGTAGTAGGTCTTTTGGCAGCTATGGCTTTAGTCATGGCTATTGAGGGAATAGGTGTCGAACTCTACCCGCTTCCGGATAGTATAGACACCCAAAATCTCGAGCAGATGCGCAAGCATATAGAGAGTCTTCCACCCCAGGCTTTGCTGATAGTCTTGTCGGCCTGGATTGTGGCTACCATGGGTGGCGGTCTCCTGGCCTGCATTATTTCCAAAGTTAAGCCGCTGCTTTTTGCCTCACTAATCGGGCTGGCCACTATGAGCGGTTCAATTTATATAATGTTCCAGATTCCCCACCCACCCTGGTTTATGGCGGCAGCGATTGCCGGAATTCTTATGGCGATTTTTATAACAGTCCGAATAGCCCGAATTTTTGTTAAGGTCTGAATACAGTTCTAACGACTGACAAAATAGAATTCTTTAAATCACTATCAGCGTATCTACTATATCAATAGAATCACAATCATTAGTGATAGTTAGCCTGATTTCATAAGTAGCTGCCGAGTCATAAGGGTGAGTAACAGGGCTCGGACTAGCAGAAGATGTCCCGTCACCAAAATCCCAGAACCAGGTTTTGGCCGTTCCAAAATCTGAAGCAGAAAAAGTAAAAGTATCAACTATGCTGCCGGTCAAAGGGGAAAAGGCCAAATTAGCAGTAGTAACATACAGAGTATCTTTTACAGTTATAAAATTTAATCTGATTTCCCGGTTATCATTATTTTCTACTGTATCTGTAATAGTCAGAACGACGGTATATTTTCCGGCTTGTCCATAGCTATGCGACGGATCTTGTATTATTGAGGTGTCACCATCACCAAAATCCCAAAGCCATTCATGATGGGGGCCCTCAGAATTATCATAAAACTGAATGGTACATGGCAAACAGCAGGTGTTTGTATCGACAATAATTTTTGCTTCGGGGTATCCGCTGAGTGTGACTTCATTTACTTCTGTTATAAGCTCATCGCAGGAAGCAGCTAAAAAAGCTGCAGAAACAGCTGCTGCAAAAATTGTAATTATCCAGATTCTTTTCATTATTTTTCCGTCAGTTTCTATAGGTTTTAGCCCAAAATATACGGGTCTGCCGGTTTTGGTGTCAATCGTTTTATCTGTTTTAGAACTTATACATGTTGAATTTCGATTTGGCCTATTATACCTGCCCAGCAGTTAAGTAAAATATGAACGATGACGAAAAAAGAAGAGTCTGACAAATTTTCTAAACAACGGAGATATTATGTCTTTACTTATCGAAGTCATCGAATGGATGGACCCCTCGGGGGACGAAATGATTTTCCGGCTGCCGCAGGAAGGCTCTGCGGATTTTAAGCTGGGAGCACAGCTGATTGTCAGAGACAGTCAGATGGCAATTTTCTTTTACAACGGCCATGCCTGCGACTCTTTTACTACCGGCAGGCACACTCTAAAAACGCTAAACTTGCCTATTCTGACCCGACTCCTGGCCTTTCCGTTTGGATTTAATTCCCCGTTTAGAGCGGAAGTATATTTTATAAATCTGAAAGTATTTACGGATCTAAAGTGGGGCACCAAGCATCCGGTAGCTTTTTATGACGCCAAACTGGGCCTTATCAGACTTCGCGGACATGGCGCTTTCACCATGAGAATTACTTCGCCGACTCTGTTTCTAAACAGCATTGTCGGCCGCCAGGCAAACTATACCACGCAGGATATTGAAGACTATTTGAGAGACGTGATTATTGCCCGTCTAAACGATATGCTTGGAGAAAAACTTGAATCTATTCTGGATTTGCCAAAACAGTACACCGAACTGGCAGCAGAATTTAAAGAAACGGTCAAGATAGAATTTGAGAAATACGGACTTGAGTTGACGGACTTCTATATATCGTCAATCACGCCGCCTGAAGAGGTGGCGCAGATGATTGACAAACGCTCGGGGATGGAAGCTATTGGTGACATAGACAAGTTCTTAAAATTTGAAATGGCTCAGGGTTTAGGTTCTGCGGGCGGTCCGGCCTCGGCTGGAAGTGGCATGGGTGTCGCCGCAGGAGTAGGTCTGATGATTCCAGGCATGCTCAGCAAAGTATTTTCTCCCGAACAGCAGGATTTGAAGAAGGAGGCAGTTACAACAGTCACTTGTCCGGCCTGTCATGCTGATACGCCAGAGCAGTCACGTTTTTGTTACCGCTGCGGCCACGCTATGATATCCCTTAACTCTTGTCCGTCTTGCAGCGCGGAACTTCCCACTGAGGCGAATTTTTGCCTCGATTGTGGCTATAAACTTGATACAAAGCCAGCCTGCCCGCACTGCTCGGCAGAATTGATAGCCGGTTCCAAATTCTGTGGCGAGTGTGGCAAACGCGTTACGGATGAAAACGGCCAGTAGCAAACGCTCCAAACGTGGCTACTATATTGCAGTCGGCTGTCCGGGTTGTGGCGGAAAGCTCTCGATAGATTCTGGTTTTTTCGTTACAACCTGTTCGCATTGCGGCACGCCTCTGAGGCTGGTAATGCCCGAAACTCCGCCGGCGTTTATTATCACTCACAAAATTGACCGGCGCCAGGCCAGATTCAAAGTTGACCGTTTCTTGAAATCAAAAGGACTGCCATTAACAGGAAGCCCCATTTATTTCAAAAATGTTTTTTATCCGTACTGGCAAGTTGACTCGCTACTGCTGCGCTGCCGAAACAAGCGCGAAAGAGTGGTAACCAGCATTGACCCGGACAGCGGCAGAGAAACCGCGGTGTACCGGAAGAAACGCAAAATATTTCTTTCTCAGTATTCGACTACTATAGCAGCCGGCAGCTATTTTGAAGGAGTGCCGGATTCGATAGGTATGCGCGGTCAGTATTTGAAACTCAAACCATTCAGCAATTCCAAAGTCACAGATGATGTAGATGTACTCAAAGTTGTCAGAAACTCTACAGAGATTCTCAGCACAATAGAATTGTCTTTAAGGCAGATGAATTCTATCCGATCTGCAGACTTTGGCCGGAATCTGACTAAGATGTTTAACCCTGAAAGCAGATTGTTATATTTTCCGTTCACGATTCTTGAGGACTACGAAGGGGACGGCTTTAAGCGCTATCTTCTGGACGGGTTGAGCGGGCGAGTGCTGTTAAGCCCTGAATCTCTTAATGCTGCGGCGGTGGACAAAGCTGTTCAGAAATCATCTTTGTCCAGTGTGCTTTCTATTTCACTTTCAGGTGAATCAGAAACCGAAGCTGAAAAAAGTATTGTTCCCTTGCTGGCAGGTAAAGGGATCAGATATTCTGAATCAGACAATTTCGAATTTGAAACTGAGGCGCCTCAAATTGAGTTCGGCGAACTTCAGGTAGAGCTGCACCGCTGCCACAACTGCGGCGAAAACCTGCCCTCCCAACAGTCCTGCATTTACATTTGTCGCAATTGTCAGCAGCTGACTTGTTTAGAAAAGAAAATCCAGGTTTTGCCGAAAATTCTGAAAGCAGAAACCACAGACAAAGATGCAGAAATGTTTCCTTTCTGGTCAATTCCGGTCAGTGGCCAAGCTTCTGATGCTTTCAAGAAAAGCCTTGGCGCCGTTTCTGACTTCAATAATTTTGCAGTTCCTGCGTTTAAGATTTCAAATTTGGAGGCGATGTACCGGCTTTGCAAAAGAACTCTGGTGTCGATAGATAATCTGGACCTGGAACCGGTCGAGAATCTGGATAATTCTTTTAGAGGCGTTGATATTTCTCCTTCCGAAGCATTTGTTCTGGCCAATGCCGTTTACTATCGTCATTGGCTGGAAAAATTCAGGAAGCTGCCTACAGAAGAGATTTCGATGGATTTGAGAGAAATTCGGCTTTGCTACCTGCCTTTTAAGGCTGAGAATTACTTCTACGTCGATTCCATTCTAAATAGTATTACATTTGAAAAAAGCATAATCGACTGACAAAAATTTGCTTTTTTGAGCTCAATTTGGGTATAATTGGTATGCTCTTATTTGGCTTGCTCCTCACCCTGCTATCGGGTATTTTCTTCAGACCTCGCTTAGAAATTTTGCTACTTGAGGTAAATATAAGAAAATAGCTATCTGATTTCTTGAATTGAATAACTGAAACTCGATTAAATTTGGGTGTATGGAGCGACTATTGAGTAGAGTCAAATTTCTTCTTTGTTTTTTTCTGGTAATAACCCTGATTCCTAAAGCCAAAGCAGCCATAGCCACCAGCTACGTAGATCCCGATACGGTTTTGGCTGCCACTACTACCATTGAATTTGTAAAACATGCTGGCGGAGTATGGGCGTCCACTGGGGCAGGAGTGAATTTTACGTTTGATCTGGGACAAACCTGGCTTTTGTATGATGCAAGCAACGGTATGCTCAGTGACAACCTCTCGGCAATTTTTTCAATAAACAACCGGCTCTGGGTGGGTGCCAGTCATTCGGAATTAGTCGATGAGTCACCGACTTCTTTTTCCGACGGCTTGCTATATACCGATGATCTGGGGGACAATTGGTTTCAGGTTGATTTTAGCGCCTCAGGCGTGGATAAGCTGCTGGGAGTAAACTCACAGATATTTGACATTGTCGGTCATTATGATGCTAATCAGAATGAAAATTGGTTGTTTATCTCAGCGTGGGCGGGTGCCTTGATAGCCTCCCGCGATGGCGGCAGCGGCTGGCGCAGGATATTTCCTTCTATAGTTGATTCGATAAATTATACCAACAATGCCGTTCCTGATTTGCGTATGCTCTATTTTTCCTGTGCTGTGGACACTTCGCACGGAGACACTCTCTTTTTGTGGGGTGGTACTGCCGAAGGCATTTTCGAATACATTTTTGTCCCCGCTGACTTAAAAGCATTTTCTCCGCTGATAAATCAAATTGCGTTTTGTGATGCCTGTACAGATTCGGCCGGTTCTTTCGTTTTTATAGGCGGCAACAACGGCCTGACTCGCGGCTTTAAGACCGGCGGACCTTATGTCTCCCGTTTTCAATCAGACGGCTTGCCAGGACCGCAGGTAAGTGCTGTAACGGATTTCCGCGACAGAGTTATAGTCGGTACAGCTACTGCTAACGGCAGTTCTTCGACTGGACTGGCTTACTCTGATGACCGGGGTGATTCGTTCACACCTGTTGCCGGATTTAATTCAAGCTATGCTCTGCCCGGAAACTCCAACAGGATTTACGATTTCGCCGTTATTGGTGAAAGACTTTATCTGGCGGCAGAAGAAGCCGGGCTATTAGTGTCGTTAGACAGCGGTTTGAACTGGTCGGCAGTAGTAGTCGATACTCCTGATGTAAGTCAGGGTAACCGGCGAAATGTCGTTTATGCTCTTAATGCCGAAGCTGACACGCTCAGGCTCGGAACCGATTCCGGACTGGTGCAGTTGTTCATGGATCCTTCTGGAGTAGTAGACTCAACGCGGTTTTATGTTTTTACAGAAGATGATAACAGCTCTGCCAGAGTCAGTAAAGTCCGCACTCAGCGGTTTTTCACCGACACAACTTTGGATTCAACAGCTATCTGGACAGTCAACCAGCGGACGACTAACGGTTCACCTATTGTTGCCCGCTCCAGTGACGGCGGCCTGAGCTGGAATCATTTGCAGATAGGTCAGGGTGTGGCCGAGCTCAGTCACGATATTAACTTCACCGGTGATACGGTTTACATAGTCGGGACAGAGGGAGCTAAGAGGATAGCGTCGTATTCTCCAGGAATGCTTATACAAAGTTTCTTGATTAAAGATAGTGTAACAAGCGATGCTTTTGACCCGGGCACGGACACGTTGACAACAATCGAAGTGCATGGCGACACAATCTTTATTGGTACCAGGAATGGCTTTGCTATTGCCAATGCGCGCGACTCTGCTGTGCCTCCAAAATTCAAAATTACCAGAATAAATACCGACAGCCTGTTGGCCAACGCGGTTGTGCAGTTTCAATATGATCCGGCAAACCCATTTGTTGCCGGAGTAACCGGAAATTTTGTGCCGGCAATAGAAGTTCAGTACCGCGGCGCTGACCCGGCCATTGTCTGGGCTTCATGCCGTCCTGTCGGAAGCGGAGAGACTAACGGTATCGCTGCCGGTGCGGTGGTGCCGGTGTTGCTGCCGGATTCGTCATTTATTTTTGAGCGTCTCTGGGTTTCGGTTTATGACGATTTCGCCTGGAACTTTGCTTTTAACGGTGATACCGTATTTGCGGCAACTAACAATGGTTTGATTTTTACAGCGGATACCGGATTCAGCTGGGATACGATGCAGTTTATTGATTCGGCCGGCAACGTAATATACGATGCCTCCCGCCCTGTTTTTGGGGTAGACGTAATCGACGGCAATCTCTGGGTTGGTGGTAAAGATAGAGTGTTGATAGTTGATCTGAGCAGCTTCGTATCGCAAGGTTTTTTTGTCGTTGATTCTGCAACTGCGGCCGAAGAAGTTTACGCTTTCCCGGTGCCGTATAGTAATGTAATAAATACAGACGACGGAATTACATTTCGATTTGTTGTAGAACAGGATGCCTACGTGACGATTGAAGTCTATGACTTCGCTATAAATCTTGTTCGTCGAGTTATAGATAATCGGTTTTTTGTATCTGAATTCTATCCTAATCTTATAGCCAGTGTCAGGTGGGATGCTCTTAACGGGCAGGGCCATGAGTTAGCCGTGGGTATGTATTATTTCAAAGTTGAACTTTCGACCGGCGAAACCCGCTGGGGAAAACTGGCAATTATACCATAGGTGAACATTTAATGATCAGAAAAACTATAATACTGTCCGGGCTCATTTTTTCACTTGCAATATGTTCAGCATATGCAGGCGATGAGAGCGCCGGCTATGCCGCGAGCTTCCTGGAAATACCTATCGGCGCCAGAGCTGCTGCTATGGGCGGGGCTTATATGGGGATTTCCGATGATGGCGCCGGACTGTTGTATAATCCGGCCGGTCTGGCCAATATGAAAAAGAAACTGTTCACTTCTTCCTACCGGGCCATGAAACTTGACCGTTCACTGGCTTATATTTCAATACTGTTTCCGACCCAGGGTAATTCTGTACTGGGCGTCAACTGGCTCTATGCCGGTTCCGGCTCGGTCGAAGCAAGAAACAGTCTGGGGCAGTTATCAGGGCATGATGTAAGTTTTAACAGCCACGATTTTGGAATTTTATTTGCCAAACGTTTCGAGAACTATCTATCGGCAGGACTTAAGATTAACTATTTTCAGTCAAATTTCACCGAGATAAACAGCGGTACCGTCGGCATAGATTTCGGCATAATGATTTACTTTGACCAGCTTGTCGACCGTGAAAAACGCGACCAGATGCCGGTTCAAAATATTCAACTCGGGGTTGCTGTCAAAAATATCGGCGCCAGGCTTGTTTGGAATAACAGCAATTATGTCAGAAGATATTTCGGGTCTAATACTCCGGCCAGCGAGCAGGTAGATAATGTCCCCACCGAGTTTGCAATTGGCGGAGCGGCAAGTTTCTTAAACAAGACTCTTAATCTGGCGGTTGATCTCTTAAAACATAACAAATCTAATATCCGATTTCACACCGGTGCCGAATATCTGGTTGACAAAAAATTTGCAATAAGAGCCGGACTTTCTGACGGAAGCTTCACGGCAGGTACCGGCTATCTGTTTAAGCTGGGCGGTAATACTCTGGCTATAGATTATGCTTTTTCAAGCGACAAAGCCGGTGAAGGGGAAGAACATATTTTCTCATTCGATATTCTGTTTTAAAGTTAAACGTTAAGCATTAATGAAAAAGATGAAAAACCTGTTTGCAATATTAAGTCTGACGATTTTAGCAGTCGCATTCCTGTTCAGCTTGCCACAGGCTCAGGATGGAGTGGCGCTTTTAAAAATAGACCACGGCGCGCGTCTGGCCGGAATGGGCTCAACTTTTCCCGGCAGCAGCAACGACCCCAATGCTGCGGTTTTCAACCCGGCTGCTGCGGCAGGCTTTGAAAAATTTACAGCATCGTTTGGTCATACCGAATACTGGGAAAATATCAGGCTGGAGTCCGGTTTTATGGCAGCCGGACTAACCCCGAAGCTCTTTATTCATGCCGGAATAAGATTTGCAGCGGTCGATGGGCTCGAACTCAGGCCGCCTTTTCCAAAAGCCGACCCAATAGCTGAATTTGAGGCGCACGATGTTTCATTCAAAGGCGGGTTTGCCTATCGAATAAATCCCAGACTTGATATAGGCATAGGCGCCGGCTGGATAATTGAAAAAATCGGCAGCTATCGCGGTTCGTCATTTAATGTCGATATAGGCGCGCGCTATCAGGCCACTGCCAAGATTGAACTGGCTGGCTCGGCTTTATCGCTGGGTTCAAGTTTCCGGTTAGAGCAGGCGGGCTTAATTGGTTCGAACGACATTTCACTGCCGACGACCTATCGCCTGGGGGCTGCCTACGAGTATAACGAGCGCTACAATGGCGCGGCTGAACTGGTATATCTTGATGACGAAGCACATTTGCATCTGGGGGCTGAATCTATCGTAAACGAAATCTTCAGCGTCCGTACAGGTTATATGTTAAACTATGACAGCAAGAGTTTTACAGCCGGCGCGACATTTACAAAAAGAAATATGTCGGTCGACTATGCCTTCATCCCGTTTTCTAATAATCTGGGCACCTCGCATCTGTTCAATCTGAATTTTAGCTTATAGCCGATATGAACTGTCTTCTGTTTCTCATGCAGCGAGTTTTTCTGATTGTCACAGTCTTTCTTATTTCCGTTTGTAATCTTTTGGCAGCCGAGCATCCCACTGGCTACGTCGAACTTATTGACCTGCCCATAACTGTCCGGGTAGATACGACTGATGCTGATATCAAAGCGGTCTATAACCTCTGGCGGAAATTCCTGAGCTCCCGTCCCGACAGCGCTGTCGACAGATCTCTTTGGAACAAAAAAGAACTGAAGCGCTATAGCGAGCCCTATGCTGCCCGCAGCTGGATTTTCAACAGCCAGAATATCATAAAATCTTTTCCGCCGCTTCTCTTAAGTATAGAAAAAGAGGGGAAGTTCTACGCCATACGAACTCTATATTACAGCGAAGGCTTAGAGAAGCCGTATAAAAGCTCGAACCCCTGGGCTATGCAGACGATGTACGCCAAAAAGGTGAAAATCAAAATTAAAAACGAAGATGAAGAAAAAAAGATTGATACTATGCCTCAGGGCAAGCGAGAAGGATTCGTAGCGCCGGAACCTGACAGCCTGAGAAAGAAAAAAGACTCTGCCGAGTACAAGCTGTTTGACCCGCTGCATGTTATTACCGATAGCTGGAGGAATAGACGGATGGGGCCGATTGACTATCATTTTCCGCATGATTATTTCTTTGACCGCGGCGTTGGTTTGAGAATGACCAAGTTTATCAAATCTGTCCGCAAAAAATATGATTTGCCCAAAGTGTCACCGATAGAATTTTACATCACTCGCAATCAGGATGAGATAGCAGCAGCCTTGGGACTTGATTTTATATTAGGGCCGTCGGCGGGCAGGTCTAATACTCCTAACGCCCAGGTTTTCAGTTCGCTGGCCAGCGAATGGTATCCGCACGAAATTACTCATGTTCTGTTCAGAGATTTTAAGCCGCATTTTATTCTCAATGAAGGAATTGCCACCTATTTAGGGGGCTCGATGAACCGGTCGTTCGACAGCTTGGCTGCAGATTTAGACCAGTTTTTTGATAGCAATGACACCATTTCCTTTCAGCAGATTCTTGACAGTCCGTATCTTGAAGGCAGCACTGCCATTTACTACACAGTCGGAGCCGTACTCTGCAAGATGGCCTACCAGGAGGGCAGAGCAGAGAAAGTCAAAGAACTGCTTTCTTCCGGAGTTTCAAACGATGAGCTTTATGCAACGATCGAGCGAGTGTTTCGTATTAATAAACAAGATGTTACAGCAGCCATTAGACAAAAAACAAAAGAGTATGCGGACAGATGACCGGCACAGACAGGTTCTCAAGATAGTCACCGCCGAATCAAGCCGGCAGATAGAAACAATTCGTGACCTCTTTTTGGAATATGCCAAATCATTAAATTTTGATCTCTGCTTTCAAGACTTCGACAAAGAATTAGAATCGCTGCCCGGCAAGTATGCAGCTCCCGATGGCCGCTTACTCCTGGCGCTCTACGACCAAAAAATCGCCGGCTGCGTTGCTCTCTGGAAAGTCAGCGACCTAGTCTGCGAGATGAAGCGGCTCTGGGTGCGTCCCGAATTTCGCGGCCAGAAGATTGGACGAGAGCTGGCAGAATTTGTAATAGAACAGGCTAAGCTGATTGGTTATTCTAAGATGAAGCTTGATACAATTGACAGTATGACGGCAGCCATAAAATTGTATGTTTCGCTTGGTTTTAAATCTACCTCGGCTTACCGCTATAACCCGGTTGAAGGCGCCGAGTATATGGAATTGAAGTTGAAGTAGCTGCTTAATTGTAATCGCCGCATCGTGCAGAGTAGGTAGGGCAGTACCCTCTTGAGCTTGCTCGAGAGCGGTCCTGCCATTCTCTTAAGTTCTCATTAATATTGCAAGGTTATCATCAGTTGGCAGAACCGCTAAAGGGCATGGTGCCCTACGAGACTGCCAAAAAGGTTTGAATAAAAACAGGTTGTCTCCCTGAGCCTGTCGAAGGGTGACGTAACCCTATTCGCCGCCTTGGGCTGCCCGCAGTTTATTTACTTTTTCCATTAATAAGTCCACCATATTCTGAAGGGCCAGACCCCGGTGTGACACTATATTCTTTTCTTCAATTGTCATTTGGGAAAAACGTTTATTTTTTGGAGGATAGTAGAAAACAGGGTCATAGCCGAAGCCCTGTTTTCCCTGAACATCTTCGGTGATATAGCCCTGGCAAACGCCCTCGACAGTTTCAATATTGCCGTCGTTCCAGTCTACAGCAATAACGCACCGGAACCTGGCGCTGCGCTTTTCTTTGGGCACGTTTGACATTTCATCTATGAGCTTATTTACATTGTCGGCATAGCTGGCGTTGTTACCGGCATAGCGCGAAGAGAATATTCCGGGAGCGCCATCAAGCGCCTCTACCTCAAGTCCGGTGTCATCTGCCAGAGCCGGCATGTCGCAAAATTCGGCAATTGTTTTGGCTTTGAGAATGGCGTTTTCTTTCAGGGTTTGACCGGTTTCTTCGACATCGGGAAACTCCAAAAAATCGTTACGGGAAAAGATAGTAATCGGCAGGTCTTCGAGGAGATATTTTATCTCTTTGATTTTGTCATCGTTGTTAGTGGCCAGAACGAGATTCATCAGTACTCACTTATATCAACCCGTGTGGCGTGTTTTATTTCCGTTCCTAAAAAGCGTGAAGCCAGGCCGGTGAATTTGTCAGGAACGTCGGATACAAAAAACTTGCGTTCACCGGCTGACCCGGGTTCTTGCGAGGTCTGATTGTTCATCATATTGTTTTCTGCCAGATACTGATAAACTGATTTGGAAATCTCTTCACCGCTTTCAACAAGCTGAATGTTGTCCCCCAAGGCATCTCTGATAACATCTTTGAGCAAAGAGTAGTGGGTGCAGCCGAGCACTAACGTATCGATTTCAACATCATGCATGGTGTGCAGATAGTCACGGGCGATTAAGAAAGTTGCCTCTTTGTCGGTGTAGCCTTCCTCAACCATAGGCACAAATAGCGGACAGGCCAGCGAATAGACTTTTAGTTGGGGGTTAATGTTATGAATCTGCTTGGCGTAGGCGTTTGAATTGATAGTAGCCAGAGTTCCGATAACGCCAATATTGCCGTTTTTGGTTTTCTCTACGGCAGCTTTTGCCCCCGGCTTTATTACTCCGGTCATGGGAGTGCTGTAATCCTGAGATATTTCTTCGAGCGCCACCGCCGAGGCTGTATTGCAGGCGCAGATGATGAATTTTACATTTTGTTCCATCAGAAAAGCAATGTCCTGCCTGGTGAAATTAGTGATGATCTCTCTGGAACGGCCGCCATAAGGAGTGCGGCCGACATCGCCAAAATAAACGACGTTTTCCTGAGGCAGGAGTCTGATTATTTCGCGGGTGACGGTTAGACCGCCCACCCCGGAATCAAAAATACCTATGGCTCTGTTATCTGCCATGCCATGCTCTCCCGGAATCTTTAATGGCTTTCATACTTATCTTTGAACCTTTTGATCGCTCCATATATAGCTTTGGCAATCTTCTTGCGATATGATTTGGAAGCAATGATTTTTTCTTCTTTCCTGTTAGTAATAAAGCCGGCTTCTACAAGTACCGAGGGCGTATAGACAGAATTAAGAACATAAAATCCGGCCTGGTCAACACCGCGGGCAGGAATATTCAGCTTTCGTCTGAATTCCCGGTCAATCATCAGGGCAAAATCCTGCGACTCTTCTTGAAATTCTGTCATAATCATTTCGTTTAAGATACTCAAGATTTGATTATTATAGTATTCTGAAAACATATCATCGTCAGGTTCATTTATCGAGGCATGTTCTCTCAAAAAAACGCTGTTTTCAAACTGGGCGACTGCCCGGGCAGAGTCATTCTTGGCCGGTGCCAAAAAGAATACATTCCAGCCCCTGACGTGGTCCTTCAGGGAAGCATTGGCATGAATTGATATAAACAGGTCGGCGGCCGATTCATTGGCAATCCTGGCTCTGTCCTGAAGCGTTATTGTCTTGTCGCGATCGCGGGTCATGACAACTTTGAATTGCTTATCTTTTCGGATAATTTTGGCCAGCTCTTTGGCGATATCCAGACAGATATCTTTTTCGCGGGTACCTTTTTTGCCTATGGCGCCATAGTCCTGTCCGCCATGTCCGGGATCAATAACTATGACGTCAATCTTTGCATCCGGACCAATCGGAGATATGCGCGGCTTCTCTTCTATTTCAAAATCCGAATCCGCTATTGATATCTGGATGCGCGGAGGGTTGTCGGCCAGTTTATGGTGCCAGTTGGTAATTTTGTGGCGCATCCGCAAAGAAACCTGCCCCGATTCTGCCAGCTGATGAACTTTGAGATTGTACATCAGCTGACGGTCAAGCCTGGATAAGACTCTGGTTCTGTTTATGCGCCCGCCTCTTATTGAAATGTTTACCCAGTTGCCCTCGGTTACGAAAACATCGTAAGCCAAAGATGCTGTCAGGAAAACTTCTATCAAAAGACCGTTTGCTTTTTTGACAACGGTCAGGTCGGCTACATTAAAGTAATCCGATGAAATTCTTATCAATTTCTTGTTTTGGTCCCAGGTGACTTTATCAGATATTACCCGGTCTAAAAAAGGAGCGAAAGTCTTAATCGGCAAGTAGAGCTGTCCCTCACGCAGCTCAGCCGGATAGGTCATATTAAAAATCGAATCACCCAGCTTGAAATATGCGGATTCCAAAAGAAAATTGAAAACCGAGGTGTCGATTTTGTAAGAAACCTTATGGCCGACTTCTTCCCAGTCAATCAGACCGCCAAGAATTTCTACAAGTTCTGAAAAGGAAATGTAAGTAACTCTGTTCTTTTTATAGGACTGAATTTCCTCGTCATCACCAGATATCGCTACACTAACCTTGTCAGCCAATACCGGAGCCACGAACAAAGAAGTTAAAAGCAGTGCAAATATCAATTTTCTCATTTATAATTTCATCCGGTTTCTGTTAGATATCTTTTCTTATTGCCCGGCGAATCCGTCTATCGGACTCCTGTTTCGCGATCGCCTCCCTCTTGTCATACTTTCTACGTCCAACTCCCAGGGCAAGTTCGATTTTTGCGATATTACCCTTGAAGTAAATAGAGAGTGGAATAAGCGTCTTGCCTTTCTGCTCGATTTCGGCTGTAAGTTTTCTGATTTCTTTCTTATGCAAAAGCAGCCTTCTTGTTCTTAACGGGTCAATTTCTTCCTGAGCCATCTTATAAGGTGAAATATGCAGTTTTTTTAAGTATAGCTGACCATTTTCTATCACCGCATAAGCATCAGAAATGTTGACTTTCCCCTCTCTTAAGGATTTGACCTCACAGCCCCGAAGCTCTATACCAGCTTCGATTGTGTCCTGGATTGTGTAATCATGGCGGGCTTTGCGGTTTCTGACCACGTAGCGTATTTTATCATTTAGACCCATAAATATTAGAATACTGACTGCCCTAATATGTCGCAATTAAAAAGAGCTGATTGGGGGACTAACCAGGCTGTTTGGCTGCTAATCTTTTCAGCAGAATCTACCGATAAAAAGATTAGGCCTGCGAATATGGAGGGACAGGGCTGTAAACAGTTTTAGAGGGTTATGGATGTCTTATAAAATCAGAACCGCTTCAGCCAAGATTCTAATAATTGATGATGAACCGGAAATTACTGAAATCGTAGAGACTTTTCTGACCGAAGCCGGTTACCAGGTTGCGGTAGAAAATTCACCCCTCAAGGCAGTCAGCAAGGCCAAAAAGTTTAAACCCGATGTTGTACTGCTTGATATTATGATGCCCGGTAGTGACGGCTACGCCGTCTG
>JADFPZ010000191.1 GCA_022562075.1 Candidatus Zixiibacteriota bacterium
TGGAGATTTCACACCGCTCAGGAGATTACGAAGAAATAAACGACAGGGCTATTGGACTTTTCAAAGAGCTAATGGGGCTTGATGACAGTTACAAAGTGATGTTTATGGGTGGCGGAGCTTCGTCACAGTTTGCTCTTATCCCGATGAACTTTTTAACTGCCGATAAAACTGCTGCCTATATTGACACCGGGGCCTGGTCTGAAAAAGCAATCAAAGAAGCCGAAAAGTTGGGCAGTGTTCATCTGGCCGGTTCTTCAAAAGAAAACAAATACAGAGCTATTCCGGATATTGATTCTCTTGAAATTCCGGACAAAGCCGAGTACCTGCATCTGACCTCGAACAATACTATATTCGGCAGCCAGTGGCAGAGCTATCCAAAAACTAATCTGCCGCTTTTTTGTGATATGTCATCGGATATTATGTCCAGAAAACTCAACTACGTTGATTTTAGTTTTATATACGCCGGCTCTCAGAAAAACCTCGGACCGGCCGGTGTGACAGTGGTCATTGTCAAAGACAGTCTGCTTGAAAAATGCAACAGCGATATTCCCCTGATTTTTAACTACAACACTCACGCTGGAGCGAATTCGCTTTATAACACCCCGCCGGTCTTTTCTATTTATATGGTCATGCTTGTTTTAGAATGGATAAAAGATAAGGGCGGCCTGGACGCTGTCGAAAAAGAAAACGCCGCCAAAAAAGATTGCATCTATGGCCTGATGGATGACAACTCGGATTTCTACCGCGGTATTGTCGAAAAAGAAAGCCGCAGCTGGATGAATATTACAATGCGGCTGCCATCAGAAGATCTTGAGAGCAAGTTTATAACAGAAGCTAAAGCGGCAGGATTTGGCGGTCTCAAAGGCCACCGCTCGGTTGGCGGAGTCCGTGTTTCTCTGTACAATGCCATGCCGCTGGCGGGCGCCGAAAAACTGGCCGAGTTTATGCTGGAGTTTAAGAAAGCGAACTAATTGTCTTTCCAGCGCTTTAGTCCCGAGCGTAGCCTCGGGGCAGGCAGGAACCATCTTCTCATTTACGTAATTCCCACCATAAATGGTGGGGCACCTGAGCCGGATTACTCGTCACCCCCGAGCCTGTCGAAGGGAGCGAGTGTTTAGGCTGCCGTAGGTCAAATCCCTTGCGGTTTCGACAAATCATGTTTAGAACGGATATGAATCACTTGCTATTTACCTTGTAGTTAGCTTAATTGATCAAGCAAGGATAAGAAGACTCAATTAAATTTTTCTCTGCTGAAAGACTTCTTTCGGATTTCAACCTGCAGAGAAAGTCTATTCTAAACATTTTCTGAGGAGGTAAATTATGCAGCTGACTAAAGTGGTTTGTTTAGCGCTTTGTGTTGCATTAACCGGTTGTGGAGCGATTTTTAACGGTTCCAGTAAGACGATTAACATCCAATGTAGTCCGAGTGGTACGAGTATTTTTGCCAACCCGGAAATCGGAGACTATACTTGTCCAACCACATTAAAATTGCAGAGAAAACACTCTTATGTACTTACGTTTAGTAAGGAGGGTTATAATTCAAAAAAAGTAGAAATAAAGAAAAGTGCTCAGGTTGGCATAATAATCCTAGATGTTTTGTTTACCCCATTATTAGTAGGGGTCATCATTGATGCTGTAACCGGAAGCTGGAATAATTTGAAACCGGATCAAGTATCAGTTTCGCTGGAAAAAATAGAAACAGGCGTTGTTGGTCCGGATAAGATAGAAATCACTATGCAAAGCTCAGAAGACGATTCTAATACATTTCAAATAGAGTCGTCGGAGCCCATCAAAGTTAGTATCGAGAAAATCGACTAAGATAGTTGCATCAGGGCACCTGGTGTGAGTGGATTTAAGTTTAAGTTTGTGTCGGGGGTTCGCTTTAGTCGAACTCCTGACATGAAAGCCTCAATACAGCCCAATCGTCTCTTTAATCCTTTCTTTTAAATTGCACTGTGCTTTCCAGCCCAGCGCTTTTTCTGCTTGTGTCATATCGGCCTGAGTGTCACTTTGATAGGTAGAACTGTCATAAGGCATTTCAAAATATTCCGGCTCTAAATTCATGCCCATGACATCGTTTAAGACAGCTACCAGTTCATTAAAGGAAGTTGCCAGTCCCGTGCCCACGTTGTAGATTCCGCTTTTGGCAGCAGCGCCGCCTTGATAGTCGCTGCCACAACATCTTTGACATAAATATGATCACGTTTTTGCTCACCGTGCTTAAACAGCCGCGGATTTTTGCCCTCTTTCATTTGATTATAAAGATGATAAATCATCGAGGCTGCTTTACCTTTGTTTTGTTCACCCGGACCGAAAACGTTAAAATAGCGCAAGCCTACGATCTGCATCTTGTCAAAAAGTTTTTCAGCCATAAAGTCCATCTCAAGTTTCGATTTGCCATAGACCGAAATCAATTCTTTCTCTTGAGATTCTTTCATGGGAACAGGACCGTTACCGTACAGATTGGCAGTAGAAGCATAAACAAGTTTGGCATCATTCTTTTTGGCCAGTTCAATGATATGCTCAAATCCTTCTATATTGGCCCGCATCATTTCGTCGTCATCTTTGAATCTGGGGTCGGTAATAGCTGCCTGATGAATTATCAGATCTATCTTCTGGTTCAGCTCAAACGGCCGGGAAATATCGAGTTTGAGAAACTCGCCATTGAAACCTTTTAGATTACTCATAGCGCCCGACATCAGATTATCGGCAATAATAACCTCATGCCCTTTAGCTTGAAGCTCCAGGGCGATATTGGAGCCGATAAATCCGGCACCGCCTGTCACCAGACACTTGAGTTTATTCATTTAGAAATTCCATAGAACAGAGCCGAAGATACTCATTCGAAGTGCCTCTGTCACCATCACATTGCCGGGCCGTTACGTTAGAGCGGTCTGTTTCCTGAAGAGGCTCAAAATATTCAGTAACCTCATCAGAGAGCCTATATTGCAAGATTTGCAGAGCGTTTCAATACTTTCTAATCTTTCTAATTCCTTGACAATTAAGCCAAAAATAGGTTGTTTTGCAGCGGTGAATTATATCCCTGTTACAATGATGTTAGGAGCAAACAGTTGCAGCCACAAGAAAAGACCGCGGTAACTATCTCAGACCTGTTCGAAAAAGCCTACAAATTTACCGCCGCTCGAGAGGTAATGGCATTAGGCATTTATCCCTATTTTCACCCGGTTCAGTCTGCACTTGGCAATGAAGTTGTAATAGACGGCAAGAACTGCATTATGGTCGGCTCAAATAATTATCTGGGCTTAGTTGATCACCCCAAAGTCAAAGAAGCTGCCGCCAGGGCAGCTATGAAATACGGTTCGGGTTGTACCGGCTCCCGTTTTTTAAATGGTACTCTCGATCTGCATCTGGAACTCGAAGACCGCCTGGCGAAATTTATGAAAAAAGAGAAAGTGCTGGTCTTCTCAACCGGATTCCAGACAAATCTGGGTGTTATCTCCTGTCTGGTCGGCAAAAGCGATGTTGCTCTGATAGATCGTCAGGACCATGCCTGTATAGTCGACGGCTGCCGTTTGTCGTACGGGAAAACTCATAAATTTGCTCATAATGACATAACTGACCTGGAGCGGGTCTGTAACAATCTGCGCAACAACGGCCATCGCGCCGGAATTTTAATAATTGTCGATGGCGTTTTCTCAATGGAGGGAGACATCATCAATCTGCCGGATTTGGTCAAGGTAGCAGAGAAGTTCGATGCGCGCGTTATGGTTGACGACGCTCATGCTGTCGGCGTTCTGGGTGAACATGGCGCCGGCACCGCCGAACATTTTAATCTGACAGACAAGGTAGATTTGACAATGGCTACCTTTTCCAAGTCGTTTGCAGCACTGGGCGGGTATGTGGCCGGCGATACCGACATAATTCACTTCATACAGCATAGTGCCCGGTCACTTATTTTTTCGGCTTCTATTCCCCCGGCCAATGCGGCCGCAGCTTTAGCTGCTCTGGATATTATGGAAAGCGAGCCTGAACGCCGCGAAAACTTGTGGAAAAACGCCAGACGAATGAAAAAAGAATTTGACAGCCTCGGCTTTGATACCGGAGCTTCGGAAACTCCGATAATACCGATAGT
This sequence comes from Candidatus Zixiibacteriota bacterium, assembly GCA_022562075.1. Lineage (GTDB taxonomy): Bacteria > Zixibacteria > MSB-5A5 > GN15 > FEB-12 > JACZWU01. The sequence continues at coordinate 4,094 of JADFPZ010000191.1, forward strand.
GGTCGGTGAAGATCTTGAAGCTTTCGAATTCTGGAAAGAACTCTTTGACAACGGCATCTTCACCAATCCGGTAGTTTCTCCGGCGGTTCCTGCGGGACAGTCAATGATTAGAACATCATACACCGCCACCCACACCAAGGAACACCTCGACCGGGTAGTCGAAGTCATGGCCAGGGTCGGCAAGAAGCGCGGTCTGATTTCCTAAAGAAATTACCATGGCGGCCATTGACATTGTTGAAATAGATTCTTCGTTTCAAATAAAGAAATTTATCAAGTATCCCAATAAGCTTTACAAAGACGACCCAAACTACGTAACTCCGCTCATCTCTGAACGATTAGAGTTTTTGGACAAAAAGAAAAATCCGTTTTTCCAGACTGCCAATTCAAGAGAGTATCTGGCATACCGCGATGGTCAGATTGTCGGACGCATAGGTACCTGCATTAATTACGCCCACAATGAACACCACCTGGAAAAAGCAGGATTCTTTGGATTTTTTGACTGCCCCGACGATTACGAAATAGCCTCAATGCTGCTGCGGGTGGCCATGATAAATCTAAAAAAAGATGGCGCCGAGAAAATGATCGGCCCTGTTTCATATTCCACCAATCACGAATGCGGATTTTTGGTAGACGGTTTTGATTTGCCCCCTAAAGTTATGATGACCTACAACCAGCCTTATCTGCCCAAACTTTGTGAAAAATTCGGATTCAAGAAAGCTATGGACCTGTTCGCCTATCGCATTACTAAAGAGATGCCGGTACCTGAGCGGATTGACAAAATCGTAGGCAAGATTCTCTCAAGAGTGGGCGCTACTGTCCGAAACGTTGATATGTCCCGCTTTGACGACGAAATCAGCAGTATTCATCAAATCTACAACGTGGCCTGGGAAGAT
>JADFPZ010000016.1 GCA_022562075.1 Candidatus Zixiibacteriota bacterium
TGAAGATTACCGATTATTATGCCCATTACTAACTCACCCAAAACAGCCGGCTGATGGACTCTTTCGAACAAATCGCCACCTATCTTCGCCGCCAGAAGAATCACAATCAGGGCAATCAGAATCTCCAGAACCCCGTCACCATGTCCGCTGCTACCGGATTCAGAAGAGGCAAAAGAATACTGAACTGCTAAAATCACGGAAGAGGCAACCAGCAGCAACAGGAATCTCTTATCAGATAGTAAGCGCATAAGTCCGGTCCTTTTTAGTCTATCGCAGGGTTTGTGGTTGCGGAGAATGTATTAAAGCCAGTCCTGCCAAACAAGTTTTATGAGGCCCCCAAAGAGGTTTTTTGGCTGCTTGAGGGCTTCCTATCTGCCAAACTATAGGTTTTTAGCGAAACTGTCGAAAAGACAAGGGTAAAGGACTATCAGCTACTCCTCAGAACCGTAAAAAAGGAATTTTACAGATGCTTATCATCGTTGGCTCAATCATTGTTCTCGCTTCTGTAACAGTGGGGTATATGTGGCATGGGGGGAAGCTTTTAGCTTTGCACCAGCCTTCGGAAGTATTAATTATTTTCGGTGCTGCTCTCGGTGCTTTGATAATTGCTAATCCGATGTCGGTCATAAAGAATCTTATATCCCAGATTACCGGTGTATTGAAAGGCGGATATGTCAAGCAGGATTATGAAGACCTGCTGGTGATGATGTTTGAAGTATTCAACATCGCCCGCAGAGACGGACTGGTTGGACTGGAAAGCCATATAGAAAAGCCCGAAGAAAGTGAAATTTTCAAGCGGTATCCGACGTTTCTTAGCAATCATCACGCTTCCACATTTTTCTCAGATACAATGCGCGTCATTATTACCGGTTCGGTGCAGCCGCATGACCTTGAAGATATGATGGACGAAGATATCGCAGTGATGCACGAAGAAGAGGGTCTGCCGTCAGAGGCATTGAGCTCTGTTGCAGACGCTCTTCCGGGACTTGGAATTGTCGCAGCGGTGCTGGGAATTGTTATAACCATGGCCCATATAGACGGCCCCCCTTCAGAAATAGGCCAGAGTGTTGCCGCAGCTTTGGTAGGCACTTTCCTTGGCATTTTTGCTTCGTACGGATTCTTTGGACCCCTGGCGCGAAGTCTTGCACTTCGTAACAACGACACCAAGCAATATTTCAGCTGCATGAAATTTGCTTTATTGTCTTTTCACAAAGGTGTGGCCGGGGTTATTGCCGTAGAATTTGCCCGGCGGTCGCTTTATGCGGAAGTTCGCCCTGGCTTTATCGAATTAGAAGATGCTTGCGATAAAGCTAAGAGGAGATAAATGCTTTGTCTGAAGAACAACTGCAACCGATAATAATAAGGAAGAAAAAACATAGGGGGCATGGCGGCCACCACGGCGGTGCCTGGAAAGTAGCCCTTGCTGATTTTATGACGGCTATGATGGCTTTCTTTCTGGTAATGTGGTTGGTAGGCCAAAAGCCGGAGGTAAGACAAGCGGTTGCCGGTTATTTCAGAGACCCTGGGAAATTTAATCAGAAAGCTGAAGCAGGCATGCTCAAGGGCACTTCAAGTCCCATGAAATCAAAAGCTGTCAGCCAAAGAGCTGCCCCCAAAGAAAGAGAAAAGTCGGGCGGTCCTACCAAGGCTGAAAAAGAGAAGCTGACTTTAACCGCCAAAAACATTTTGAATGAATTCGAAAAGCAAGAGGTCTTTGAGAAACTCAAAAAGAATATCAGTATTTCTCTTACTTCAGATGGGCTGCGGATCACCCTTAATGAATCCGATGACGGCGCCTTTTTTGAACCCGGTTCAGATAAGCTTCTCAAAAGCAGCGCTATTTTGCTCATGATTATTGCCCATGAGCTGGGGAAATTGACCAACAAACTGGTAATTGAAGGCCATACTGATGCTTCCAGCTCCGATGGCGACTACACTAACTGGGAGCTTTCTGCAGCCAGAGCCAATTCTGCACGACGGCTTATGGATGTTTCCGGACTGGATAACGAACAAGTGAACGAAGTCAGGGGTTTTGCTTCCAGAATGCCAATGATCATGGATGCCCCGAGTGACCCAAGAAACAGACGAATCTCGATAGTTGTCTTATACCAGCACGTTGCTTCCGGATATGACCAAATGGAAATTGGCGAAGAAGTGGCTTTGAGCGACTAAAGCAACTCTCGTCAGAATTCCGCCCAATCCCATTCAGATAGCAGTTTAAAATCGAATAAGCCCACTAATAAAGCGGGCTTATTCGGGCAGAGGTAGGTGTAGTTGGTTTATTTTTCGCGAAGTGCCAGCATCTCCTTTCTGACGTCCTGAGCAACTTTCTTAATTTCCTGCATTGCTTTACGAACCCGACCGGTAGCTGCTTTGTTGCCCCCTTCGGCTTTATCTACGTCGCCCTGGGCTGCATTTACCACGTCAACAAGCTTCTGATAGCTTGACATTATAATTCTCCTTCTTTCTAAAAATATCTCTGTTTTATCAATCGAATTGATTCTATCGGTTTTACACAACTTTCTTCAACAAAAAACTTAATTTCTTTGCCATAATTAGCTGCTTTTTCCTATATTTCTGTCGAAAGTGATATTTGTTGATACCCCCACCTGTTTATTCAGGGGGGGCTTTTGTGCTGCCCTATAATAAGGAGACAAATTTGGCTCAGGCTCTCAAATCGGCCGTGAACCCCATAACATCAATATTCTCTGTCTGGGCTGACCACCAGCCTCAACTTGAACTTTCTAACAGGCTGAATCAGAATGACTTAGAAGCCATAAGCGTCAGCGGCTTAGAGGGCTCCTCGCCGGCAATTCTCGTCTCAGCTCTGACAAACATTCATAAAAGACCAATTTTGGTAGTAACTCAGTCATCTACTGAAGCTGTGGATTTCTATGAAGACATTATTGCTATTACTGATAGTGATAAAGTTGGCCTTTTCCCCTCAAGGCAGATTCTCCCGTATGATTTCCGGCCGCCGGTTGGTGAGATTATCGGCCTCCGGATATCCACTCTGGCCGGAATATTAGAGAAAAATATTGAAATCATCGTTTGCCCTGTCCGCGCTCTGATGGAACCGACAATTCCGGTTGAGCAGCTTTTGGCTGAGAGAATTTCTCTTAAAATCAAAACCGAATACGAACTCGACATTTTAGTAGACAAACTGGTCAAACTTGGCTTTCGGCGGGTGCCGGTTGTTGAAGAAGTTGGAGACTTCTCACTAAGAGGAGGTGTCATAGATTTTTTCTCACCGGCTTCGTATGCTCCGGTCAGGGTTGAATACTTTGGTGACGAAATAGAAACTATCCGTCTCTTCGATGTTTCCACTCAGCTGACTATCCAAAGAGTCGACTCTGTCAATCTTTTGCCCCGCCGGGAGATCCCAATCACGCAGGAATCAGTCGAAAAGTATCTGGAAATACTTCCCGAAACAGACGCCGGTTACATCCGCGACAGATACTTAAACGACCCCGAACTCCCGGGCTTGGAATGGCTGTCGGTTATGTTTGGTCTGAAACAGGGGAAACTTTCTGATTACTTAAGTGACGAAACAATTCTGTTCACAGACAGTCTTGGCAGAATCAAAGATGAAGCAGAGAGCATTATTAAAGAAGGCCAGGCTCTTTACGACAGGCTAAAGCAGCAGATTAGCTCGCTGGTAAAACCGGAAAAGTATTATCAGAAACCGGAGAGGCTGTTTGAGTCGCTTAATAAATACCGCTTGATTGATAGATTGCCTTTCAAAGGAGGGCGCAAAGATATAATAGATTTTGGCTGCGGCCCCCATCCTGCCTTTGGAAATAACCTAGACAGGCTGATAGAAGGACTTAATGAGTTTAGCGCCAAGGGTCTGAATTATTTTGTGGCGGCCGATTCCAAAGGTCAGGCAGCGCGTTTTAAGGATTTGGTTTCAGCCAGAGACGAACTTAAAAGGCTGCCGGAAATTCAGGTGCTTGATATCAAAGGCGGCTTTGTCTGCGAAAGCGGCGGGTTTGCAGTCTTAACCGACCATGAAATCTTCCATCGTCATCATCGCCGGATCCGAAAGAAAAAATATCAGGAAGGAGTAGCAATCAGTGATTATGCGGCGCTGACTCAGGGTGATTTCGTAGTGCATACCGAGTACGGCCTGGCCCGTTACGGCGGATTAAAAACTCTCACCATAGACGGCCACAGCCGCGATTGTTTATTGCTTCATTACCTCGAAGACGACAAACTTTTTGTGCCGATAGAAGAATTTAACCGGGTAGCCAAGTACGCCGGTAAAGATGCGCCACCGAGATTGTCGCGTCTGGGCGGCTCGGCCTGGGAAAAATTAAAAACCCGCACCAAAAAATCTATTGCCGATATGGCTGAAAAGCTTATCAAGCTTTACGCAGAAAGAAAAATCCACACCGGCTTTGCTTACGGTGAAGATACTGTCTGGCTAAAACAGTTGGAGGCTTCGTTTATGTACGAAGAAACCCCCGACCAGCAAAAAGCAATTGATGACTGCAAGTTTGATCTGTCGCAGGAAAAATCGATGGACCGACTGGTCTGCGGCGATGTCGGCTACGGCAAAACCGAAGTTGCTGTCAGAGCGGCTTTCAAAGTTATAGACAGAGGTAAACAGGCCGCTATCCTGGTGCCGACAACAGTATTAGCCCAGCAGCATTTTTTAACTTTCACAGAACGACTGGCAGAGTTTCCGGTCAAAGTGGAAATGCTTTCACGCTTTCGAACCAAAGCTCAGCAGACAGAAATCCTGAAAGGCTTGTCAAACGGAACAATCGATCTGGTCATAGGTACGCACCGGCTATTATCAAAAGATATAAAGTTTCATGATTTAGGTTTATTGGTCATTGACGAAGAGCACCGTTTTGGCGTAACGCATAAAGAAAAACTGAGACAGCTGCGAGCATCGGTTGATACGATGTCAATGACCGCCACCCCGATCCCGCGCACTTTGCAAATGTCACTGATAGGTGTGCGCGATATGAGTCTGATAAATACTTCGCCCAAAAACCGCCGGCCGATTATTACTGAAATATCCGAAGACGAAGATGCCAAAATTGCGATGGCTATCCTGCGCGAAATTGACCGGGGCGGACAGGTCTTTTATGTGCACAACCGGATTCAGTCGATAGATGCCGTCTATGAGCGTCTCAAAAAACTTGTGCCTCAGGCCGAAATAGTAATCGCCCATGGCCAGATGCACGAACGAACGCTTGAAAAAGTAATGATACAGTTTCTCGATAAGAAATACGATGTGCTTTTGTGCACGGCAATAATCGAATCCGGGCTGGATATTCCCTCGGCCAACACCATAATTATCAACCGGGCCGACCGCTTTGGACTGGCGCAGTTGTATCAGCTTCGCGGCCGGGTAGGACGCTCGGCGCAGCAGGCTTATGCTTATCTGATAACGCCGCCTATGCGAGGGCTGACCGCCGAGGCTGTAAAACGTCTGCGGGCGCTGGAGTCACACTCCAATCTTGGCTCTGGTTTTGCACTGGCCATGCGCGATCTGGAAATCCGCGGCGCCGGAACTATTTTGGGTGCTAAACAATCCGGCTTTATGCAGGAACTCGGCTATGACCTTTACAATAAACTCTTAGAAGAAGCAGTTGCCGAGCTAAAAGGCCAGGAGATTGTCCGCCTGCCTGAAACAAAACTTGAAACAGATATAGAAATGCACCTAAGCGATTCTTACATCAACGACCGTCAGCATAAAGTTGACCTCTATCGCCGTCTGGCCGACTGCCGCACGCTTGACGATGTAGAAAAAATCCGCGATGAAATAACCGACCGTTTCGGAAAGATGCCGACCGAAGCCGTCAGTCTGGTCGATGGCACCGCCCTCAAAGTTGCTGCTGCCATTCTGGAAGCTGAAAAAGTTACAGTCAAAAGCGGCCGCGCGACAATTATATTTTCAGAAAGCCGCAAGTTAGAGCGCAAAGAGATAGAATCGCTCAGTAGAGCCACCGACTGCCCGATGGAGTTTTCATTCGCTGGCAGAAACGAAGTCATGATAGATTTAGGCACAATCAAAGAAACAGACCGACTAGGCTATTTGAAGAATGTGTTGAGTAAGGTGGGTTAGGATGGGTTGTATCTTATTCGCTGCTCAGAATTCTTGCTCTTTTGACATTTCTTCTATAACGTCATCATTGATTATTTTACCACCATACTTCCCGTGGCGCATTCCGGGAATCGGATCCTCACAATCATAAACTTCTACACAGGCCACTTTTCCAAACTTGATTTTCACGTTTCCAAAGCTTGTTTCAAATTTGATCATCCTGTTCATCAGTAATTCCCAAAATAAGAATAACTCTGGTTCGCCACGACCATGTGATTCACGTCGCTCACTAGTCACATCCTCCACTTCAGTAAAAACAATTCTTTCTGTTTTTCCCTGAAAACGCCAAACCTTGATAAAGAAGAGGAATTTCCCCATGCGCGGATTTTCGTAATGAATTCGGTCAATTATCCAGGTGAACTCCTTTTTTTCACTATTACAGTTATATTCTTCATATAGTATGCCGTCGTGGAGAAAAGCACTAAGCTTATAAACCCATTCGGGCTTGTTGAAAAAATCAGTAATCTTTTATCCTCATGGTTTCACCTTAATCTTCCCACTTGAAAAATCCTGGAATAGTCCCGCTGTCTATGTCAATGCCAACCCCAAAATTGTCAGCTCCGAAAGTGCTGTCGGTTCGCTCTGGTTTCAGCCACATAAAATTGTTCTTGGCGGTTGGGTGAGCGCTTTCTTTTTTGTCTTTGAAACTATAGTAGTTGTCGCTGCCGCCAATATCTATAAAACCGCCGAACGATTTGGCATAGCTAAAATACGGAGTCAGGTTCGACGGTCTCTTGAAATTATCCCGATAAGTTGCCTCACCCAGTCCGGCTGTGTTTTCGCCAAGGTAGTAGCTGTCGTCACCGCCGATATCGATCAGAAAAGCATTAGAGCGAATCTGCGCCAGCCCCATCGAAATAATTTTAGCGCGGTAAATGTCGTTGCCGCCTTTGTTAATTAAAAAAGCGTTAGTGTAGTCCCAGCCAAAGCCAAGTCCGGCGCCGGCGGTTTCAAAAAGTTCATGTCTGTCATCGCCGCCTTCGTCTATCAGGATGCCGTTACAAAAATGTGCCCCGGAGCCTTGAGTAAAGTAACATGATTCATAAACGTCATTGCCGTTGCGGTCAATAGCGATACCGGTGCCAAACCAGTAGCCGACACCGAGCGTGAAGTTGCCCGAATAATAGTGGTCATCACCGTTGATATCGATAATCGCGCCAAGTCCGCCCGCCCAGGAGTGGCCATCGGAGCCGTCGCCCCGCCGTCCAAACCCGACGCCCTGAGCTTGATTGCCGTTTATGACAAATTTACTGTGATAGTCGCCGCGGTCAAATACTTTTGCATAAGGCTCGGCCGTGTATTTGTCGTTTCCCCCGAACGAAGCCAGCACGCCCACACCACCGCCGACACCGCCCATGCCCTGACCGTCGCCGTACAGATAATATTTGTCATGGCCGGTTCCGTCCAGACACAGCCCGATTCCAAAATAGCCGCAGCCCTGTGATGAAACTTCAGCTTTGTACTTGTCATCACCCTCGCGGTCGAGCAATACCCCTACGCCAAAAAAACCGGCCCCCTGCGCAAAGGTCGAGCCATTATAATGGTCGTCGCCTTTGGTGTCTATAACTACGCCTATTCCCAGAATTCCCACAGCTGTTGTGGGCGGATAATGCTTTCTCTGATAGCCGTAGTAGTCGTTGCCGCCCATATCAATGATGACCGAAATCGGATTATCAAGCGACGACGTCGCCCCGGCCGAACCCTGGTAAATTGACCTGCGGCCAAAATCTATGATAACTAGAAAATCAGTAGCGTCCATCTCAAAATAAGCCGGTCTCGAAGCCCGTATGCCCGACAAAAACTTAGCCGGAGGCATCTGTTTTCTGATATAGTTCGGCGACAAAATAGCAATTTTTCCGTACGGCGTTGCAATCTCAATTTCAAATTCTGTTGCGACTTTGTCGGTCCACTTAAGTAATTTTCTTTCTGCCTGCTCTGAAGCGGCAACTGTCTTTAGTGCCGCATAATACAAAGACTGCCAGTCAATAGAGTTGGCAACGTCATCTATCTCCGGATAATAGACTGTGCCGTCAGATTGCGTCTCGGCCAGGTTACGAATCGCAAACACTTTCTGCAAATCATCAGACTCACAATTGCGTATTGCCAGATTTCGCCAATGAATTGCTTCGCCAAGGTTTACAATCAGCTCGGCGATTATCGCCCTGACTGTGTCCGGCAGTATTGAAGTTTGTTCAGAAATAATTGAATCCAGCCCGGGATAACCGGCCTTCTGGCCGAACGTATAATGCTCCCGTTTCAAACCGGCCTGTTCATATAATCCTTGAACTGATTCGGCAATCGGATTCTCCACGTCGGGTGCAGGAATAAGATTGGCGGAATACGAGCGGAATCCGCCCTGTCTTTTGTCCACTCCCAGATTGTAAACTAATTTGTAAAGCCCGTCGTCCGCGCTGTCAGCATATGCCGGTTCCAAATAGAGTTCAACCGCATTGCTCATCACCCGGGCGTAGTCATAAAGTTTCAAAGGCTCGGCAAAAAGGTCATCAAACGAGGTCAATTTGTAAGGGATATCCAGCGGAAAGCGGTTCCAGTAGCCTTTGGGCTGATAGCCAAGATCATCTTTGGTAAAGCCGACTTCGCCCAATACCTTTTCTAAAATATCTGTCTGGCTTTGGGTAAAAGTCAGACTGGCGCTGAAACTTATGAGTAAAACGTACCCGATAATTCTATTATTCATTTGACCTCCGGCTGATTTTATGCAATTGTAAAAAAGATAGTGCTTTTGTAATAAATATGGAACCGAAAGGATTTTGCTAAATGCTAAGAGTCGTCATAACGAGTCAGCGGCTATTACTGACAATTTTGACAATCATCGTCATAGCTGCCGGTTGCGGTGAAAAAGTTGATGATGCAACTTTTAAAAAAGCCCAGGCTGAAAAACTGGCGCAGAAAAAAGCAAATGCCACTATATTTGAAGGAGAAAAGCATTTTGCTAATATTACACAAATCACTTTTGGCGGACAGAATGCCGAAGCCTACTTTTCAAACGACGGTTCCCGCTTAATCTTTCAGTCTACCCGAAACGGACTTTCCTGCGACGCCATCTTTACCATAAATGCCGATGGCTCCGAGCCAAAGATGGTCTCTTCCGGAAAAGGCACCACCAGCTGCGGTTTTATTGCTCCCGATGACAGTTACATTATCTATGCTTCAACTCACTTGAATGAGGCTGCTTGCCCGAAAAAACCGGATATGTCTCGCGGCTATGTCTGGGCGGTCTATCCTTCGTTTGATATCTTTAGAGCTGACCCCGACGGCAGCAATCTGGTTCGTCTGACAGAGTCAAGCGGCTATGACGCCGAAGGCGTTATTTCTCCTCAAGGAGACAAGATTCTGTTTACGTCTATGCGTACAGGCGACCTCGAACTTTTCATGATGGACATTGACGGGAAAAATGTTGAGCAGCTAACTGACCAGGCAGGCTACGACGGCGGCGGCTTTTTCTCATACGACGGCAAGTCGATTGTCTGGCGGGCCTCCAGACCCGAAGGACAGGAACTAAAAGATTATCAGACTCTGCTAAAAGACAATTTAATCCGCCCCGGAAAACTTGAAATCTACATGATGAATCTCGATGATCGAAAGCCAATACAGCTTACTGATAACGGCGCTGCAAATTTTGGCCCTTACTTTCATCCCAATGGTCAGAAAATTATTTTCTCTTCAAATGTAAGCGACCCCAAAGGCAGGAATTTTGACTTATATCTGGTAGATGTTTCGACAAAAGAGGTGGAGCGGATTACTTACAATGAGACCTTTGATGCTTTCCCCATGTTCAGCTATGACGGCCAGAAACTGGCCTTTGCCTCAAATCGTGATAACAAAGAAAAAGGCGAAACGAATATTTTTATCGCCGACTGGGTTGACTAAAACTGCCAAAGCAGTTTATGACAATCGCTCTACGCTCCAAATAGTGTGCAATCGATTTCATACATATTACCTTTGGCCGCAGATAATCAAGCCGTTGCAATTGAGCAAGCTGGCTGATTGCTGCCGCTAAGCCACAATCCCTGACGTAAGCTCTTATCGGATAATACTATAGTAGCGCTCTGAAATAAGGCCAACAGGCTCTGTCTATCGGCATAGCCAATGCTCTAAAGGGGTTCAAGAGAACTCGATTACTTAGGAGCTTCAATGCTGGATGGCAAATTTCAACGTGGTTTTTCAAACGAAAGATTAGCATCCACCACCGAACCAAAAGTTCGCAAGGATGAAAGCGGCTTTTATATTATGACTTTGTCTGAGAACAGTAAAGTCTATTTCGAGGACTTTTACAGCTTTCTGGAGAGAGTCTATAACAAAGCCAGCTACGAACGTCAGTCCCTGCATGCCAAAATAGCCGATACTCCAGTAGATAGAACAGAAACGTTGTCGTTTTACCGTGCCCGGGGCATTATTCTTGACCAGCTTATGAAAGGTATTATGCGCTTCTATACCGATGGCTCGACATTCGGCGTCGTAATGACTCCCTGGTGTTTCGGAACAGTAATGCTTGAAAAAATAGAAGCCTACCGCGAGCGCCTCAGTAAGGGGGAAATCCATGACCCCAATGTTCCCGAATATCCTTTCTATGTAATCCAATACCTCGACGAAGTTGGCCGGGCTACTCTTTTAGAGCTATTCGAATTCCCGGACCAGGCTTTCCAAATGAGATGGCAATATTCGGTTTTACTCAAAAAGTACTCTTCAATTCTGACCAGCATAACCGGTTCACTAAAGAATGTCCTGGACTCTATCCGTAATAAAACAGTCTGAGAAAAAGCCTCCCCATAGCCCCAAAACGGCCATTCTGAAGCCTATTTACCTTAAGCAGATTTTGCTACTCTGCCGATAAGAAATAGAGAATAGGTGCGATATTCCGTGCCATGGCTGACTGTTTTAAACAAATGATTTTGCAGGACAAAGTTTGAATGCCGGAAACTGAATCTAAGACAATAGAGCAGAAACATATTGCGATCTTACTGGACTCTATTCGGGTTGATTCCATTGTCGATTTTGACCTTCATATCATGGTTAATGGAAATCTGGTCCTTTACCGTTCAGCCGACCTGCCTTTTACCGAAGAGAACCGCCAGAAACTTCTGGAAAATCAGGTTGCACAACTGTACGTAACCAACGATTGCCGCCAAAAATATCAAATATATATTGAAAAAAATCTCTCAATAATTCTTGATGACCCCAAAATTGATGAAGTTCAGAAAGCCACTATCCTTTATGAAACTTCGACAAACCTGATTCAGGAAGTCCTCAAAAATCCAACTTATGGTGAAAACATAAAGCGCTCCAAAGAGTTGGTGGTCAGCGCTGTCAGTTATATTCTCAAAGGGCGGGAGGCTTTCCATAATCTTCTGAAAATCACTTCGTTTGATTACCATTTATACACGCACTCTGTTAATGTCTGCACTTTTGCTGTCGCACTGGCGCAGCAGATGGGATACACCGACCCGATTTTCTTAAATGAGTTGGGCATCGGCGCTCTGCTGCACGATATTGGCAAATCAAAAATCTCAGAACGAATTTTATACAAAAAAACCTCTCTTAATAAAATAGAATTTGAAATTATGAAAAAACATCCCAAGTGGGGCGTTGATATACTGACCCAGTCGGATGAAATCCCGGCAGATAGTTACCTGCCGGTTTTGCAGCATCATGAACGGGGAGACCGCAGCGGTTACCCGGAAGGGCTCTCCTTAGATGAAATGCATCTTTATTCAAAGATTATCGCTATTGTAGATTGCTTTGATGCTATGACAACCGAGCGCGTTTATCAAAAAGCTATCGAAACTTATCCTGCCATTAAGCTGATACTATCTATGAAAAACGCTTTTGATGATGAATGCTTAAAAGCGTTCATACAACTGATGGGTCCCGAAAGCCTGATTGACAGCAGCCTCCAGGACGAAGATTGAAAACGTCTCAGCAGATAATTGTTTCTTCTTCAGATAAACTTGTTGAAAGAAAACTCGCAAACTATTAGGAATTGCTTGTCGGATAAAAACATACTGCATAGGAGAAAAAGTGAAAGAAGCAATCCAGACAAGTAATGCCCCCCAGGCAATAGGACCGTACTCACAAGCTATTAAAACAGACTGCTGTAAACTGGTCTTTTGCTCCGGCCAGATTCCTTTAGACCCTCGGACTAAAAAAATCGTAGGGGAGACTGCCGCCGAACAATGCCGGCAGGTGATGAATAATTTAAAAGAAGTCATAATTGCGGCCGGTGGAACTTTTGAGAATGTTGTCAAGACCACTATATTCCTGACAGATATGACAGACTTCGCAGAAGTCAACGAGGTCTATGCTGCTTATTTTGAATCCAATCCTCCCGCCAGAGCTACTATTCAGGCGGCCGGATTGCCAATGGCAGTAAAAGTTGAAATAGATGCCATCTTGGCTCTCAAATAAAGAAAGACAGAGAATGCTTCTAACCAATTTAGATTTGCCGGCAAATAATGACTTTTGAACCGAGCATATTATTCTGGGTCGCAGTTCTGTTATCGCTCTTTAGCGCCGTGCTGGCAGTAAGACTGGAAAATGCCGTCAGGGCAGTTGGGGCGCTTATCGTTTTGTTTCTTTCAGTGATTATTGTTTTACTTAGTCAGGGTGCAGTTGGCTTAGGTCTGGTTGCCTTCTTACTATTGGGACCGGTTATAGTCAGTTTTCTAGTAATTGCTCTAGTAAGCAGAAAAATTTCTCAGCCTATCAGGTTTACTTTAAGCAGCAATAGCCGGGTTTATCTATTTGCTGCAGCGATTTTTTTTCTGATAAATCTCTATCTGGTCGCGAACACTTCTGTCTGGAAATACGCCGGGGATATCAACATTCTCACTCTTGACAAAGCCCTGGAAATAATTGCTGAAACTTACTATCTGCCTATTCTCTCGCTGCTCTCTTTTGTTCTGCTTACGGCTGTCTGGGCAGTTTCTCTAAAAAGAAAAGAGATATTTTAGATGTTCTACTACCTTTCCTTTACAGCGGCTCTTTTTGCTATCGGAGTTTTTGGTGTGCTGGCCCGCCGCAGCGCTATGGGAATAATTATTTCCATAACCATTATGCTCTCTGCTATCATAATAAATCTGATTACCTTTGACAGATTTCTAGAGCACAGCGAACCACTGGGGCACGTCTGGGCTTTGTTTATTCTTATAATCTGTTCGTTCGAACTTTTAATTGCTGTAGCCGCAGCCTACCTCTGGCGCTCTGACACCAAAGCAAACAGCCACGAAAACCTTAATTTACTGAACTGACAAACTTAACTGTGATACCCATTAAACAATGCCGACAATAATAGATACAAATTTGGTATTGCTCTTACCGGAACTATTTCTCTTAGTCTGGTCATTTCTACTTGTTGCCATATCGTTTTTTGTAAAAAGCAGAAACCACCAATTTTCAGCAATAGCCGCTCTTTGCGGGCTGCTTGTCTCTATTATTTTGGTGCTGTTGTCAGACTATGGTGATATTTCCGGCAGAGTCTTTATCAATAATTCTACCGCTCTGTTTTTCAAGCTTATCTGCGCTGTCAGTGCTGCCGTCACCTGTCTGCTTATGCTTACAACGACTGCACCACAGATTTCCAAGAGAACGTCACTTATGTACCCGTTACTTCTGGCCTCAACGGGGGGAATGATGCTTTTGGCAATGGCAGAAAATCTCATCAGCGTTTTCGTTTCGCTTGAGATGGCAACTTTGCCGCTGATACTCATGATAATAATCACTCTGAGTAAACAGGACAGACCAATAGCAGTAAAAGTCATGCTGACCAGTATCTTTTCTACAGTACTGATTCTGTACGGGTTTTCGTTCTTGTATGGTCTGTCCGGTTCGGCCGACTTGCTTCAGATGAAAATCAATATCGCGGTAATTCATCTGACCCATCGTGATATCGGAGTTGTGATTCTATTGTGCGTTCTCACTTTGATAGCTGGATTCATGATGAAAATGCATTTGCCTCCCTTTCACGGCTGGGCTAAGGAGCTCTACCGAAAACTTCCCCTGCCGATTCTGGCTTTCTACGCGACAGCATATATTACAGTCATACTAATGTCATTTTCTAAGGTTTTTGTTAACGGTCTGTTTGCTTTTTATGGACCGGAGCAGCTGCCCAACGACTGGGGCAGACTTGTCTCGCTTGTTGCCGCAGGCGCGATAGTTACCGGCACGCTTAAGATATTACAGCTAAAAGAGATAAGGTCTATGCTCTTCTATCTGGTAATTGTTCAGGCCGGATTCGCGTTGACATCCATAGTCTCTATGAACCAGCAGGGTCTGCAATCGGCAGGTTTTCATCTGGTTGCTTTTTCACTGGCAATGATCGGAGCTATGAGCGTGATTTATAGTCTGGAAAAGTCCCGAAATCTTTTGACTATTTCGGATCTGGGAGGTCTCTACAGCAACAGCAAGCCATTGGCTCTTTATCTGGGATTGTTCTTTTTATCTTTGGGAGGATTGCCGCTTACTGCCGGATTTGTAGCCAGATTTGGCATTTTCGAAGCCGCTTTTTCAATGGCTAAAACCGATCTCCAATACTATTGGATGTATATTCTGGCAGGCATCGGTGTGCTATGTGCAGCTCTCTTATTTTTCTACTTTGTATCTATAGTATTCTCAATGTTTAAGGGGAGTTCTCAGGATACGGCTGCTGTCAGACTGTCACCGGTTTTCCTGACCGTTCTCACCTTGACTGCAGCTGCCACTTTGTATTTTGGGATTTTGCCTGACAGCCTGCTGGATTTCTCACTGGAAATCTCCCGCTCTTTCGGATTCATCGTCGAATAGTTTTCTTATTTATTGACTCTTAGTAATACCTCTGATATTTTCAAAGCGAAAAGGAAACAGGTGAAAGTCGCTATGTGGAAAGTTCTAAAACGCTATTTCAATCGTTATTTCATTTCAGGCGTGTTGGTGGTAGCGCCAATAATGCTCACTTATTATGTAGTCAAATTTCTATTTGAGACATTTGACCCGCTGCTTCAACCTCTTTTATTTCGATTATTAGACTACAACCTGCCCGGCCTGGGGATATTTGTGGCAATTCTACTGATTCTGCTGGCAGGTCTTTTAACCCGCAATATTATTGGTGCCAGTATTCATAGTTTAATCGAAAAGATTCTGGCCCGGCTGCCGATTATCCGGACAATTTATTTTGCCGCTAAACAGCTGTTGGAAGCTATTGCGCTGCCGAGCATGAATTCGTTTAAGGAAGTAGTAATGATCGAATATCCCCGCAAAGAGGCTTATGTCATCTGCTTTATTTCCCAAGAATTTAAGATGGAAAAAGATGGCCAGCTACGAGATTACATGGCCATCTTTGTTCCTTCTACACCCACACCTATTTCTGGAATGGTTATAATTGTACCGGCTGAGGATGTTATCTATCTGGATATGACCATAGAAGAAGCCATAAAGTATTTGGTCTCAGGCGGAGTAGTCTCTCCTGCGGTTCTAAGACAAAAAAAGCGGCAGCCGGCTGCGGAGTTGGAAAGGTAACAGCAGGTGAAACTTGCAAATCTCTTAATGGAACGCAGGGTCAATATAGACCTGAAAGCTAAAAGCAAAGATGAAGCGGTTGTAGAACTTTTAAACCTGATAAAAGCAGAAGGCGTCAAGCTGGACTATGAAAAAATCTTAAAAGCTGTCAGGGAAAGAGAAGATCTCGAAGATACTTCCTATGGGCACGGTTTCGCTTTCCCGCATGCTCGTACAAAGGCTGTCGATGAAATGTACATACTTGTCGGTATTTCCAAAAGCGGGCTCGAAGGTCGAACCTGCGATAGTATCCCGGTACATGTAGTTTGCCTGCTGCTTACTCCGTCAACGATTGCCAAGCTATACCTTCAGACATTATCAGGTCTGGCACAATTCGGACGGATGCCCGGGATTTTGGAAACTATCATAAACATCAGGAATAGGGCTGAGTTGATTAAGCTGATATCAGAGGCGAACGTTACCATTGACAAGGAACTTCTGGTACGCGATGTCATGCGTCACCATATCTCGTCGGTGACTCCCGATGATACACTCAAGGACGTAGCCAACGAAATGTTTCGTAACCGGCTGTCGGCTCTGGCGGTTGTTGAAGACGGCGGCAAGCTGGTGGGCGTTATAAATGACAGAGACTTGATAAAAGCTGCTTTGCCCGATTACAAATCTTTAATTTCAAATCTTAATTATTCTTTGGATGTTGAGCCGTTCGAAGAATTACTGAAGCAGGAAGACAAGATTAAAGTTTCGCAGCTATATCGTGATGACTACGAGGTCACTACGCCTGAGACACGTATAGTCGAAGTGGCCGCCATGATGATATTTAAAGATATCAGACGCGTCTTTGTTTCAATTGATGACAAACTGGTCGGGGTGCTGCTTCGCAAAGATATCGTAAACATGATAATCCGCGGCTGATATTGAAACTGCAGGGCCATAACTTAATTAGATGAGCCACTCCGATCGCAATTTCCAGACACCTCCGGGGCTGTACCTGGCATTTATCGTTACAGCGCTGGTAACTTTTCCCGGAGTCTGGCTGGGTTTTTCCGGAACTCATGTTTCACCTATTTTAGGATCGATCCTCTTTGGTGCTGCGATATTTGGTGCGGCTTTTATCCTATCATGGGCTGCCGAAGCAGCCCAGATTGATATCTCGCAATCTCTGGCAATTGCAATAATGGCTCTGCTGGCTGTACTTCCGGAGTATGCCGTAGACTTTGTCTTTACCTGGAAAGCCGCCCATGACCCCGAACAGGCTCAGTATGCCATAGCCAATATGACCGGGGCCAACAGGCTTTTGGTCGGCCTGGGCTGGCCGGTGATTCTTTTTCTTTATATCTGGGCCACCAAGAAAAAAGAATTGATTCTCAAAGAGCACCAGCGAGTCGAAATTTTCTATCTGGCAGCGGCAACACTATATTCTTTTACAATTCCGCTCAAAGGCAGTCTTAATCTCTTTGATACTGTCATTCTGGTAACTCTTTACGGACTCTATGTTAGAAGAGTAGCGAAAATGGAATCTGAAGAGCCGGATCTGGTGGGCCCGGTCAAGATTGTGGCTAATATGAAAGACTTCCCCCGCAGGGTCTGTACAGCCATAATGTTCTTATTTGCAGGCCTGGCGATATTCGCCGTAGCTGAGCCGTTTGCTGTTTCATTATTAGATACAGGTGAACTGTTAGGGATTGACAAATTTCTGCTGGTACAATGGCTGGCGCCTCTGGCTTCGGAGGCACCGGAGTTTATAATCGTCGCCACCTGGTCTTTACGAGGTCAGGCAGGGGCGGCCATGAAAGCAATAATATCCTCCAAGGTAAATCAGTGGACGTTGCTGGTAGGCACAATCCCGCTGGTTTATGCAATTTCGGGTCAGTCAGTTAAGCCTTTTGCGCTGGACAATTTTCAGAACGCCGAACTTTTCCTGACAGCTGCTCAGTCGCTGTTTGGGGTAGCTCTGCTCATCTGCCTAAAATTCAATCGCACCAGCGGAATGCTTCTGCTTTTGCTGTTTCTATCTCAATTAATTGTGCAGCAAATAAGGATAGAAGTGGCTGTCATTTATATGGTATTTGCAGCGATCTATATTTTTAAGTCCAGAGGATCAATCCTGCCAACTATCAAAACAGGTCTTTTTTCTAAATAACCCGGCTCAATGTTGCAGAAATTGAACATTTTAGCCGAACTATTCCCTTATAAGACAAATATAAGACAAAAACCAATTGACGAATAAAAGCAAGTGGCTATATTTGCCCAAGTATGAGGATTTCTGCCATTAATATTATATTCAGAATTGACTACAAAGCTCTTCTGCCAGTTTTAATTTTGAGCGCCTTTTTGCTCATCTGCTTTACCTCTGAAAATAGCTCAGAACCGGTGTGCTCAGCAGATGCCTATGGGCAGCTTGAACTGAAAAGTTTGACAGATGCAAATACAGTAGATGAAGGCTCCAGAGGCATGGCCACTAATCCTGTTTCAAAAACAGAAACGACCGCCTGGATAATTGCAGCAAGTCTGACTACAACTACAAGTAATCAATCTTATCGAGACAGCAGGAGAAATTCAGAATTTTCCAGTATCTCCGCTCATAAAGACCAAAAAAACCGTTGCACAGACAAAAATACACTGTCAATGGTGGATTCCGATTTGGGGCGCCAGTTTACTCTCTTAGGAGAAAAACCCTCCGGCACCAGCTAATCTATTTTATCCGTTTCTTTCGAAGCCCGAACGGGCTAAAACTTTCCCAAAAAACTTACTGTTCTTTAATTATAGAAAGGAATTCAAATGCAGTTAAGTAACTGGAGGGTAGTAGTTACTCTCATATTATTGGTGCTGGCAGTCATGGCCTTTTGGAATACTTTCAAGCTGTGGACTCTGTCCCCCGAAGACAAGGCCGCCATGCTCGAAAAAGATCCCGGTTCCCTGACAACTCTGGAGCAAAAAGCCATTCGACTCGGACTTGATCTCCAGGGAGGCATCCACGTTGTTTTAAGAGTTAAGCTCGAAGAACTTAATGAAGCCGAAAAAGAAGACGCTGTTGAGAGGGCCATTCATATTATCCGCAACCGTATCGATGGTCTTGGTGTTACCGAACCTCAAATTCAAAAACAGGGCAACGACAGAATAATTGTCGACCTGCCAGGTTTTACCGACGCCAGCCGGGCAGAACAGCTGATAGGCCAGACGGCGCTTTTGGAATTCAAAATGATAGAGTCTGCCGAAAACGCCAACTTGATTATCAGCCGGATCGACTCGGTCATAGCGGCTTATGAAAAAGCCAAGGCAGATGAAACAGAAGAAACAGCAGCCAGCGCTGACACTTTGGCTGTAACCATAGAAGACATTGACACTTCAACGATAAAGGCTTCTGATATTCTGGCCGAGCTGATGGGCGACAGTCTGGTGGATACTGCAGGACTGTTTGATTTTGATGAAACATTAAGCTTAAGTGAAAACGACAGGCCGCTTTCGAGCCGCCTTGACCCAATTTTGTTTAACAACCGTACCGGAATTTCCTGGCCCGGTTTTGCAGTCAACAAAGACCAAAGAGCGCTGATAGACCGCTGGCTTAATTTGCCGGAGACCAAAAAACAAATTCCAATTGACGTACAGTTTGCCTGGTCAACCAGATCACAAATAACCAATCAGCGCGAAGTTTATTATCTCTATGTTTTGAAAAGAAAAGTTCAGTTTCTGGGGAAATTCTTGGAAGGCATAGCGCCTTCCAGGGATAACTTTGGCGGGCCGATGGTACAGTTCAGACTTTCCGGAGATGCTTCGGCAAGATTTGCGCAACTTACCGGCGCCAACATTGACAAACCGATGGCAATACTGCTCGATGACAAAGTAGAATCTGCACCGATGATACAATCAAAAATTCGCGGCAGCGGACAGATTACAATGGGCAGCTCGGCCACTTTTGAAAATGCCCGCGACCTGAGTATTGTCTTAAAAGCAGGAGCGCTGCCGGCCCCGGTTGAAATTATCGAAAAAAATGTAGTCGGTGCAACACTTGGCGCTGACTCCATTAAAAAAGGTTTTTTCTCTTCGCTGATTGGACTGGCTCTGGTATTTATTTATATAGGCGTTTACTATCGTCTCTCCGGTTTAATTGCTAATGTTGGTCTGGTGTTCAATATTTTCTTCCTGCTGGCATTCATGGCCGGTCTTGGGGCAACTTTGACAATGCCCGGTATTGCCGGAATTATTTTAACGATAGGTATTTCGATCGATGCCAACATTCTCATATTTGAACGAATACGAGAAGAGCTGCGGACAGGTAAAACTGTCAGGGCCTCGATCGATGCCGGCTACAACCGTGCCTTCATTGCTATATTTGATTCGCACGTAACCACTCTGATAACCGCCGGCGCTTTGTTCCTTTTGGGTTCCGGACCTATCAAAGGATTTGCAGTTACTCTGTTCGTTGGTGTTTCAATATCTTTATACACAGCCTATGTAATCACCAAGCAGATATTTGAAGTCAGAAAATCTTATAAAACACTTAGCATATAGATTGTAAGGAAGAAAAAAATGTTTAGAATAATAGGTGATACAAATATAGATTTCATCGGCGTCCGCAAAGTTGCTTTTGGCATATCAGCTGTGCTGGTGCTTACGGGCTTTTTAGGATTGTTTATGATCTGGACCGGCCAGGCCAATCTGGGAATTGATTTTGCCGGTGGTGTCATGGTTACCGGACACTTTGACGAGCCGGTCGCCATTGACCAGCTGCGAAGTGCGCTGCATTCGGAATTCCCCGACGCACAAATAACAGAACTAAAAGGTTTTGAAGAGCCTAACGCTTTCATTCTCAAAACAAAACGTCCTGAAACCGAAAGCGAAGGACAGCTGCGGCTTAACCGCATGGACGAATTAATCAGGGAGAGCTTTGGCGACAACACTTTTACCCATGATTCAGAGCATATCATCGGACCTGCGGTCGGAGAATCGCTTCGAAAAGATGCCCAGTGGGCAGTTTTCTGGTCACTAATCGGCATCGTCTCGTACATTGGGATTCGTTTTGATTTCCGTTCAGGGATTGCGGCCACTATTGCAACCTTTCATGATGTACTGGCAGTCGTTGGTATCGTCTATATCTTTGGTATCGAATTTGACCTGTTGATTGTCACCGCGCTTCTTACTCTGGCAGGGTACTCACTGACCGATACGGTCGTTGTCTTTGACCGCATCCGTGAGAACTTAAAAAAATTCCGCGCCAAAGGAGAGTTTGCTTCGACAGTCAACACGTCCATAAACGAAGTGCTTTCAAGAACTATCAACACATCTCTGACGGTTCTTTTGGTAGTCGGTACACTATATATTTTGGGCGGCGAAGTTCTCAAGAACTTTGCGCTGGCATTGATATTGGGTGTTATAATCGGAACTTACAGTTCAATATTTGTAGCCAGCCCGGTAGTGGTCGAATGGGAAGCACGCAAACCCAAACGATTTAAGTAGAGTTGAAATTGTCGATAGCCTCATAATTCTGTAGGGGTTGAATACATTCAACCCCTTTTTTATTTCTGCCTCTTTTGTTATTCCCGCCCTACTTGTCATTCCCGAGTGTCGTTGTCGGGAATCCATCTTTTCCCAGTAAGTTGTCATGGCAGACCACATTACGGCAAATCCTCTACTATGCACAAATGGGCTATAGTCCATTGACGCCTGCGGCAATGGGTTCGTTTTGTCATATCTTAACATCTTTTTTTTAGGGCTTTTCTCATAGAATATCGACCGCACCCTTTCCGCCGAGGCGGACTCAGGATGACGGTCGAAATGGCTTCGTTTTGTTATATTTATATTTTGTGCTAATAACTTTTGTAGTGAATCAGAGCATATTTCTGACTGTAAAATTAATGCTAATTGTCTTTTGTTTGTGGTCATGATAATAGTCGCTTTACATTATGTTCTGTAAGTAGTATTATCTACCAATTCTGAAGAGAAATTGCAGTGGGAAAGGGTGAGTAACTCCTGTAGAATTAGATTGCTGGACCCATTAAATAGTTGAGTTTCGCACCTCTTGCTTGAGGGACAAAAAAGGAAGTCAAAATGTCTTGGGACCGAGGCTTATTGCCGGCACAGAAGAAAGCAGCCGAGCATACGGGAAGCCATGCCCGATTGCTGGCTGGACCTGGAACGGGTAAAACTTTAACATTGACTAGAAGAATTTGCTACTTGATTCAAAACAAGAAACAAAATCCATCAGAAATCTTTGCATTGACATTTACGAGGGCAGCTGCTCATGAGCTTTTGAAACGCGTGAAAAATGAGGTTGGCGAAGATAATGTGCCAAGAATATCTACCCTACATTCTTTCTCCCTTAGACAACTTCTTCTTAACGCAAAGAAACTTACATCACTTCCACAACCGTTAAGAATTGCAGATGA
>JADFPZ010000192.1 GCA_022562075.1 Candidatus Zixiibacteriota bacterium
CCATTGGGATTTGAATTGGTAGTCATATTATTGGGCAGATTTAAATAGTCATAGCCGCCATCGGTAGATATCTGGGCATAGAAATAATCCCAATCGGTTTCGATAGCGTACCAGATCCAGAATTTCAGAGTGTCATCCGGCTGGACCAGATAGGGCGTTTGAGCTAAAAGCCAGTGATTGGCACGGTTCCAGTTAAGAGTATGCCAGGAGGAGATTCCGGAATGTTGCCTGGCATTAGTTAGAAAGAATTTTTCTGGCAGCCAGTGACCATTGTCAAATTCGGCGCTGTCAATTATGGTTTGCTTGCCGGTCAGCTCGTAAAGTTTAAATGAAACAGCGGGGTTGATTGAATCTTCCAGATTCCACTCAACATTATAATTACTTACAACTGTCGTCTCGGGAGCAGAAATTGTGGGCGGAATCGGCGGGCTGAATTTGTAAGGGTTGTCGGCAATCTTGGCCAGAAAAAGATTTGGCCAGATATTTTCCGCATTTAGAGCCGGGATTCTTGATGGGTTCGGCCAGAAGCCATCTGTAAAGCTGCCGACTTCGGCAGTAAACGAAATGATTCTCGGCTTTAAGATGGTATCCCCCCAGGCCCAGCCGTCGGCTTCGCCATTGGTAGGATACAATTCCCAGCCAATTTGGGGTGTGTAGCCATTGTACTGCACCATTGAATCAGCAATAGTACTAAACATATCGTCATACTTACTGAAAACCCGGTCATAGCCCGGAGGCCAAAGCTCTAAATTTGAATAACTGTGGCTGTTGTGGATGATTCTAATATCTCTTGAGATAATGAAATCCCGCATAGCTTGATTTTCCGGCTCAGAAAACGGTCCGGTGCCCCGATAGGTGGCACCGCTCATAACCGGTGATGAGCCCATGTTATCATAGCCCCACTTAAATCCCCAGTTTCGATTCATGTCGACGCCGATACTTACGCTGTCCCCGTTTGGACGGCGATTTTTACGCCACAAGCCGCCGCCAAAGGGCTCAATAATTTCATTCCAGACGTAGCCGTCGGCATTAAAAACAGGGATAAAATAAAGTTCGCGGTTATCTATAACATTTGCAACGGCAGTATCTGTGGCATAGCTTGATAGCAAGTGATTCATGAAATTCATCAATACTTCACTTGCGGCAGGCTCGCGGGCATGAGTCAAGCCTATGTAAAGAACTGATGGCTCGTCTTCATCGACATTTGGATTATCAGATATTTTAACAGCCCAGATATCCCTGCCTTCAATCGTCGTACCTATTGAAAATTTTACAGTAATAAGACTCGGATAGGCAGCGGCCAGAGAGTCCAAAAACTGTTCTATCTCTGAAAAGGTCTTAAAGCCACCCATGGTCAGATTGCTCTTATTCTTTGACTGATAATAAGCTTGTAAATTAGGGATATCTATTCGATAAGTCATGCCTCGGCTGTCAAACCAGTCCAGATCAGCCTGGTTTGCAATCATTTCTATACTGTCGCCTTTATAGCCGAGAACATCCATTCCCAGCCGGTGGATTTCCAAAAAATCGCTCTTGTCTAAACTGAGCACTGTAACCTGTGATAGCTGTTCAGCAAAAACGAAAGCTGTCGAAACTATCAAAATCAGGGCAATCGCAATAAATGACTTACTGATTTTCACGTCTTTCTCCTGGCTTGAAACTTTCGGCGGTAAATTTTCAATATTCAGAAAGCTGGGTGAGTATTTCTTCTTCTGTCAAAAGTAATCATTTTTTCAGTCTGAGCAACTACAATTATGGAACGTTTAATATTCGCTTTTATAAAAAACATCTTGAATTTTCCATCTTAAAAGCCATAATTATGCTTCCATTATGAATAAGCCAAGACCCAAACCAAAAGGTGCCCGAGTCCTCATTATAGGCAGCGGCGGCAGAGAGCATGCCATAGCCTGGAAACTTAAACAGTCACGAAAAGTTGACCGTTTGATTTGCGCCCCCGGTAACGGCGGCATAGCCAAGATCGCCCGTTGCGTGGATATAAATCCGGTCAAGACCAGAAACCTGGCCGATCTGGCTGTCAAGAATAGAATAGATCTGGCTGTGGTTGGTCCCGAGGTAGCTCTGGAGGCGGGCATAGTTGATGAGTTTCAGAAACATCACATAAAAATATTTGGACCGAATAAAAACGCCGCCAGACTTGAAAGCAGCAAAGTTTACGCCAAAGAGTTCATGCGTAAATATCACATTCCTACAGCTCCCTATAAGAAATTTTCATCATCGGGAGCCGCCATTGGCTTCTGTAAATCGGTGGAATATCCGGTTGTAATAAAAGCAGATGGTCTCGCAGCGGGTAAGGGTGTCTTTGTAGTCGATAATTTTGACGAAGCCTCAGATACAATTACGAAAGTTATGGAGACTAAAACACTTGGTGATGCCGGCAAAAAAATAATAGTTGAATCATTTTTGCGGGGGCAGGAAGTTTCTATTATGGCCTTTTGCGACGGCAAAACTATCATCCCGATGCTGCCCAGCCAGGACCATAAACAGGCCTACGAAGGAGACAAAGGACCCAACACCGGCGGCATGGGAGCTTATTGTCCAACATCTTTCGTAACTCCGGAAATTATGGAAAGAATTGAGGCCCATGTCTTGAATCCTTTCTTAAAAGGTCTGGAAAAAGAGGGCCTGATATTTAGAGGCGTCATATACGCCGGCATAATGCTGACTTCCTCGGGGTTAAAAGTTCTCGAATTCAACTGCCGTTTTGGAGATCCGGAAACGCAGGTGGTACTGCCCCTGCTGCGAACTGACTTCTTTGATATACTGCTGGCTACTGCCACAGGAAAGCTGCAGTCTATAGGCAAACTAAGCTGGCGGGAGCAAACATCGGCTTGCGTTGTTATGGCTTCCAAAGGTTACCCTGGGAAATATTCGACAGGCTTAACAATACGGGGTCTGGATATTAAACTCGGCAACGGCAATTATATTTTCCATGCCGGCACCGGCAGAAAAAGCAATAACTGGGTAACTGCCGGAGGCAGAGTCTTAAATGTTGTTGGAATTGAAAGCAATCTGAAGCTTTCTTTGGACAAGGCTTACCGGATGGTTAAAAATATTAAGTTTGATGGCGCCATGTATAGAAAGGATATTGGCTTCAGAAGCCTGCAGGCTTAGAAGCTTCGAATAAGTATGGCAAAAGTTTTGATTATAATCGGTTCAAAATCTGATATGGACTACGCCGACAAATGTAAGTCCCAACTGGATGATTTTGGAATTGAGTCAATAATTGAAGTTTCTTCGGCCCACAGGAATCCGCAGAAAACTGAAAAGCTGACGGCCGGCGCTGCGGCCAGCGGATTCGAAGTTATAATAGCCATGGCCGGGTTATCAGCCGCCCTGCCGGGCGTTGCAGCTGCCCATTCAAACCTGCCTGTAATTGGAGTACCTCTCCCTGCCGCCTTAGATGGTATGGATGCTCTTTTGACAACCGTGCAGATGCCTCCCGGTATTCCGGTAGCCGCGGTTGCTATCGGCTCTCCCGGTGCCAAAAATGCGGCTGTTTTGGCCGCACGAATTCTGGCCTTAAAACATGATGATGTAAAGAAAAAGTTGATTACCCACCGAGAGTCCCTTAGATAGTCCGGGAACATTTTAGCCTTATATTTTGTAAAAGATAGAGTCAAAACAAGAGGATATTATTATGCAGAAAAACAACAGAACATACTTTTCGATTATTCTGATTTTTATTTTAGGCTTTGCTCTGTCGGCTGTTATGGCTGATCCGGAAAAAGCCAAAGAACATTTTAATTCCGGCCTGACTGCTGAACAAGACGGTAATACCGAAGAAGCTGCGCTAGCCTACCAGGCTGCCATAGCCGAAGACCCTAATTTTATCGACGCTTATATCAATCTGGGTGCAATTTATTTTAAGCAAAAAGATTACCAGAAGGCACTCAAAATGTATCGTTCGGCTGTTGAAAAAGACAACAAAAACGCGACTGCTTTCTCCAATCTTGGCAATGTAGAATACAAGCTGAAAAAATATACCGAAGCAGAAACAAATTTTAAGGCTGCCATCTCTATTACTCCTACTAATGCAAATTTGTTTAAGGATTTGGGCAAAGTATATTATGCCAAACGCGATTACAAAGAGCTGGTCAAGACCTTGAATAAATGCCACGCCCTGGGCGGCGGCAGTCATCTGACCCACTATATGCTCGGCAAAGGTTACCAGAAAACCGAAAAAAGTGACCAGGCTATCAAGGCCTTTAAGAAATCAGTGACCTTGAAGAAGAAGAACTACAATGCCCAGTTTGCCATAGGGCAGATTTACTTAAGCCAGCAGAAATTTCAGTCGGCGGCAGGAGCATTCAATAAAGCGCTCAAAGCCAATCCTAAAAAACATAGAGCGGCCTATAACTATGCTGTGGCAGTAGAATCTAATGACCCGGACAATTATGTCAAAAACATTTCGGCCTGGGAAAGATTTATTAAAATTGCCAAGAAAAACCCCAGAGCGCGCAAGGAAATGTCCAGCGCCGAAGGACATCTTAAAGAATTGAAAGAAGCCAAACGACAAGCCGACTTACAGTAGTAGTTTAGTTCGCAGAAGATATAAAAAGTCCGCCATTGGCGGGCTTTTTTTGTTTCAAAATTCTTGTCTGTCTTTTCTGCTTTAGTCCCGTGTAGTCACGGGGCGTAGACAGGAACTCATTTTGAGTTGACAAGGGGCAATAATTCAATCCTGTAGGTCAGGAACCTCGTGTTCCTGACTTTTTATTGCGATGTCAGGACTGCAAGAGTCCTGACCTACTGAAGACTTCGTCACCCTGAGCGGACAAAGTCCCTCGTACGCGAGGGAGTCGAAAGGTGGCTGACTCGGACGCTGGGGCAGACGAGACCCGCCGCGGCGGGCCGCCCACAAATTACCCCGCTCAAAAAAAAACGGGGCAT
>JADFPZ010000193.1 GCA_022562075.1 Candidatus Zixiibacteriota bacterium
GTATAACTGTATGTGTCAGCCCGATGGCGGCATTGTTGATGACCTGCTGGTATACAAACTTCCAACCCGCTATATGTTAGTTGTTAATGCCTCTAATATCGATAAAGATTTTAAGTGGTTAAGCGATCAGACCGGCGGCTTCGATGTTAAACTGACAGACAAATCTGCTGAGACAAGTTTGCTGGCTGTGCAAGGCCCCAACGCCCTGAAAGTATTATCAGAAATCACGGACTATGATTTGGATAGCATGAAATATTACACTTGGGCTTTAGCCGAGATTGCCGGAATTGACATCCTCTTTTCGCGTACCGGTTACACCGGCGAGGACGGCTTTGAACTTTATATAGCGCCCGAACATGCCGGCATATTGTGGAAAGCGCTTACCAAAGCCGGACAGAAATATGATATGCAACTGATTGGTCTGGGTGCGCGTGATTCTTTGCGCCTGGAAATGAAAATGGCGTTATACGGCAATGACATCGACAGCACTACCAGCCCGATTGAAGCCGGCCTTGGCTGGATTGTTGATTTTGAAAAAGATTTTATCGGCAAAGAGGTGCTCTTAAAACAAAAAGAAGAAAAACCTACGCGGAGATTGGTCTGCCTGGAGCTTGAAGGCCGCGTTTTTCCCAGACAGGGCTATGATATTTATGACGGTGCCGAAAAAATCGGAAAATTGACATCGGGAACTTTCTCACCAACGCTTCAAAAGCCGATTGCGCTGGGTTATGTTCCGAGACGGCTGGCAAAATCCGGTTCGACGGTTGAAATTGAGATTCGCGGTAAACGGTTTACGGCGACAGTTGTTAAACCTCCGTTTTATAAGAAGGCCTCGCATAAGTAAACTATGAACATTGAACTTTATCTGACACCTCTCCCTTTTGCAGACGCCAACCTTGCTGAAAAGACGGTGGTTGTAATTGATGTTCTCCGTTTTTCAACTTCGGCCTGTGCAGCTTTGATGGCGGGCGCCAAAGGGGTTATCCCAACTGCGGAATCCGGTGAGGCGGCTGAGCTTCGCGCCAAACTTGGCAGAAATATAACGGTTCTGGCCGGAGAGCGCGACGGAGTACGGATAGATAATTTTGATCTGGGGAATTCTCCGGCAGAGTTCACTAAAGAGACCGTCGGCGGCAAGTTTGTGGTAATGACCACCACCAACGGCACGGCTATGTTTAAAAAGACGGCCAAAGCCTGGCAGGTGCTGGCTGGCGGACTGGTCAACGCTTCAAAGATTGTAGAAAAGATAACAGAAAACGGCAAAGATTTGGTAATAGCCTGCAGCGGTCGTCAGGGAAATTTTTCTATCGAAGATACTTTGTGCGGCGGCCTGATGATTGAACGGATTTTCTCAAATGGAGCAGGTGGCCATAATCTAAATGATGCAGCTTCGATGGCTTTGCAGCTATATCAAAATAATTCCGGCTCCCTGTACGAGACAATCAAAAAGGGAGAACATGCCCGGTTTCTGGTCGGTATTGGATTTAAGGCCGATATTAGCACAGCCACTGAGGTTGACTCAATGCCGGTACGGCCGGTCTTAATCGACGGACGATTAATAATAGATGAGAACTAATCAGCTTGCTCTGACTCATCTTAAATCTATTTTAACAGTATAAGGAAAAATGATTAAACAAATATTAATACAAATTCTGTTCGGGCTTCTACTTGCCGGAAATTCTCTGGCAGCCGAGGCCGCTGATTTTTTAATTTCCATATATCATGCAGGTCAAGATAAGGGACAAAGAGTCCTGCTCTATTCTGATACGACTACGTTTGTAAAGAATATGTCTTCCTCGGCGTTTTTGTTTGGTGTTTCGGTTGACCTGAAACTGACAAAGGTGGATTCGACTGGTGTGGAATATGATGTTCATCTGGTGACACTCGGCCCGCAGGCAAAAACTTTGGCCAAGCGATTTACATCGGACTATGAACTTCCGGGAATAATCGGCGGCATAGAAGTCAAGAAGGATGTCTATCACTCAATTTCTATTGTACCGCTGATGCAGACTGAAGTGGATCTGCGGCAATGTTCATACAACCATAACAGTAGCAGCGATTTTTCGATAACACCTTCGGCCAATTTGGACCTGCACCATCTGCCCCAGTCTCTGGCAGATTATCATGCGGTTTCAATAAAAAGTTTAATCGAGGCAGAGTACCGTCAGTTCAGAGACTTTTTCCATTTTAAGCTGGCCGGCAAACAGGACCTTTATCTGTTTCCCTGTCAGGGCTACTCGACCATGTGGGACAAGAGATTCGGCAGCTCGTTTGACCCGACCCGCTCCAACGTCTATGCCTTGTACAGGTCTGGTATGAATACTGCCGACCCGTTTCTTTTGATTCACGGCGCGGTACTTCGCAGTTACGGCTATGCACCGTTGTTTTTGACCGAAGGATTTGCGAACTATTTTTCTCTGGCGATTAGCAGCATGAAGCAGGCAGTCGCTGACAAAACGAGCCTGCCCCTTGCCGACATGCTGAATACAAAAAGTTACTTAAGTGCAGATCCGCTGCTCGCCGACGTCACCAGTGCGACATTTGTCCGTTTTCTGATTGATGAATATACTTTTGACAAGTTCGTGCTTCTTTATGAAAAGGCAGATGACAACAATCTCAAACAGCTGTTAATTGATATTTACAACTTACCGCTAAGTGAGCTTGAAAAAAGCTGGCTTGATTATGTAGATTCTGTCACTATAGAAAACAGGCAGTACGGACAGTTTGCTCAACGTGCCGAGCAGATGTTTAATTATTCGTTGATGCTTGAGTATACAAAAAAGTTTGCTGCGGGGGCTGTTTCAAAAGCTGATTCTCTTTATCGTTATAATCAACTGTCACGCGCTTATTTTTTTAATGGCGATTATTACAACGCTTCAGAGACTCAGGAACTTCTGGTCAAAATAGATTCGCAGAATTATGATTCCTGGCTTGGACTGGCAACTTTTCGAATGATGAATGGCGAAATTGAGATCGCTTCTGCTGACTTAAAAAGGTCACTCGACTTGGATTCGCTCAATGTCATAGTAGGTTTCAACCTGGTACTTAACCAGCTGCTATTGGGTGACACGCTTTCGGCTGTGCAGTCGTTAAATGATTTGATTGGCAGAGGTGACGCCGGACAAATTCAGGCAGAATGCCGGGTTATGCTGGGAGATATTTTGAAAGATTCCGATAAAGCCGAGGACACTATGCAGGCGCGTGATTATTTCACAGTAGCACTTTCAAT
This sequence comes from Candidatus Zixiibacteriota bacterium, assembly GCA_022562075.1. Classification (GTDB taxonomy): domain Bacteria; phylum Zixibacteria; class MSB-5A5; order GN15; family FEB-12; genus JACZWU01. Next base: position 3,230 of record JADFPZ010000193.1, read on the forward strand.
ATTCTCACAGCAGCAACAAACTAATCCGGCTCTGGCCACTCCCTATATGTGGTCGGGAATAGCTTTGATTGGCCTGGGTGATGCCGAAAACGCCCGGGACCAGCTGGAACTGGCCTTGTTTTTGGAAAGCCGTCCGTTCTATATTGGTATGATTAATTTGTGGCTGGGCAAAACTGCCGACATTTCAAATAACAGACAAACTGCCGAAGATTATTACAGTCAGGTTTTGTCGGCGGAGTCTGCCTCGTATCATCAAGATGAAGCCCGCAGGCTGCTCGAAAAACCGTTTAGACGATAGTAGGATATATGTTCAGTTTTTTGAATGCCGGATTTTTAGTTGCTGCAGCAGCAGCACTGATTCCGCTCATAATTCATCTCTTCAGCAAAAGAAAAGTTAAACTGATAGAGTTTTCGTCGCTGAAGCATTTAATAGCGATGCAGCGCCGTCAGGTACGGCGTTTAAAAATAAGACAGTTGCTGCTGCTAATATTACGCATGCTGATTATTCTGATTGTAGTGCTGGCTTTTGCTGAGCCAACCACGACCGGAGGCAATATCGGCTCGCACGCTTCGGTTTCGGCTGTAATCATTTTTGACAATTCTGCATCAATGAACCGATATGTCAAAGACGGCAATCTATTTGACTTAACCAAAGACAAGGCCATAGAGTTGATGCAGAGCTTTGGCGAAGGTGACCAGATCGCTATTGTCAGTTCGGGAATCAGTTCTTCAGAAAGCGGCAAAATTGAATTCTCCAGTCCTGCTGCTGCTAAAGAAAAAATTCGGCTTATTGCTCCGGGATATGGCCCAACCAAGCTAGAGTCAGGATTAAGAAGCGCCCTGGAGCTGCTGGTCAAAGCTATAAACCTAAACAAAGAAATCTATATACTTAGTGACCTTCAAAGAAATTCCCTTCCTGAAGAACAACTAATTGATGATAGTAGCGTCAGTCTGTACTTTGTAGTGCTTGCGATTGGAGAGAGCGATAACCTTACTGTTTCAGGTGTCAGCCTGGGAGGCAAACTTCTTATACCCGGCAAGCCGTTTGAAATAACGGCGACTATAAAAAATCAGGGCGGAAGAAATCATGACGATGTCATAGCATCTTTGTTTGTCAACGGCAGCAGAGTATCGCAGACATCTGTAAAGATAGCAGCCGGCAAGGAAACGGTTTCAGGAACCCCGTCATCAGCAACGCAATCCGTATCGAGGCGCCCCACGCGGGTCCGATCATCTTCCGCCGGTCATGCACGGGCGCATGGCCTACCTTGCTTGCGGGAGAGCGACGTCGAGGATCACGGGGAAGTGATCGCTTCCGATGTCGGGGCCGACGCGACGATTGACGACGGTGATTCCCTCGCTCAAAAGGGCATGGTCGAGCGGAATGCGCAGAAACGGATTCGACGTCGGCCATGTCGCCTGGATACCGAAACCGCGGCGGCTGTCCCGCAAGCCGGTTGAATCGATCAAATCCTGAAAGTGAGGCGACCAGGACGTCGCGTTGAGATCACCCATCAACATCACCGGTCCTTCGATCTTGCCGATCAAGCGTGCGATGCCGCGCAGTTGGCGATTGCGAGTTGCGGCGTATCCGGCATTCATCGGCGGCAGCTGGGAAACCCTGGTCACCCAATCGGCAACGCAGACCAGCGA
>JADFPZ010000194.1 GCA_022562075.1 Candidatus Zixiibacteriota bacterium
ACTTGTCCGCTTTTCTTTTTTGCCATAAAATCCGCAAGGTGCCGGAAAAGATGAAGTGCCCCTGATACAGGCAGCGAGAGCATCAGCGCAAATTCCAGGATGAAAGCGGTTACTGCCAGAATTGCTCCTGCAAAAGAGAGCCAGCCGATGGTATTGTATTCTCCTAAAGCCCAGAGCAGGACCATCATCGAACCAAATACCGGCAGTCCTATGGCTGCATATCGCACCTGACGCTTTTTCCACCAGACTTTGTTAAGTACTCGCAGGAGTAATATTTCAAGCAGGCCGAAAAAAAGTATGAATATAATCGAAAATATCAGCGGATAAAAACTACGCACTTCTCAGGAATCTTTCTATAATTATGGTTTTCGTTCCCGTTCATATTCTAAAAAACAGCGCTCATGTTCATTTTGTTTCAATTATCGATTGTTCCTTGTTATACCGCGTTATACCGGAAATCCGGTGGCTCGCTCACTTTCGCCAGGTTCTGGCGCGAAGAAGAATAAGGACTGTGAAAATTTCCAACCGTCCCAGCAGCATGGTAATAATCAGCAGCCATTTGGCCGGAATCGGCAGCCAGGCATAATTTTGAGTTGCTCCCACTCCAGCCAGTCCGGGGCCGATATTTCCGATAGCAGCTATTGAAGCTGTAAAAGCAGTTTCTAAATCGGGGACAAACAGAGTCATCAGCATGCCGCAGAGTATGAACAACCCCAAAAAGAAAATGAAAAAGGCAGCAATATTAACAACCCGGTCTTGTTCAACTACCCGATTGGCAACTTTAACAGGAGAAACCAGACGCGGCTGGGCTATCTTTTTGAGTTCATTAATAGCAGTCTTGGCCACTACCAAAATCCGGATCATTTTTATGCCCCCTGCCGTAGAACCGGCGCAGCCCCCGAAAAACATCAGAAACACCAGTGCAGCTCTCAAGAAATCATCCCAGAGGTCAAAATCTGCAGTAACAAAGCCGGTGCCTGTGACAATTGACATTACCTGAAAGGCGGCGGTACGAAAAACAGTCCCAAAGCCGTTTATTTTTTCTTGCTGGTCAGCATAATGGAGAGCGAATTCCGAATCGCCGGGCTGCGAGGAGCGATAGCTTTCGGCTGCTGTTTCAATAGGTGCCATTCCTTGAAAAGTGAGCACGGCCGTAAAAACTACGATAGCAGTCAAAATTACACCAGCATAAAATCTGAACTCAGAGTTTTCTGTTAACGACTTAAAATCACCTCTGAATACTCTGAAATGCAGCAGAAAATTAATTCCCGCAAAGAACATAAAAACGATTATGACCCATTCGATAAATGGCGAGTCAAAAGCTGCGATCGAATCATTTCTGGTCGAAAATCCGCCGGTCGCCATGGTCGAAAAAGTATGACAAACAGCTTCGAACAGACTCATATCACCGACCATCAAAAGCAACGTTTCAATAACTGACAGAAGAACATAAACTCCCCAAAGAACCGATACCGTCTGCGCCAGGCGAGGCTGAAGTTTTTCCTTGGTAGGTCCGGGAACTTCGCTGCGAAACATCTGATAGCCGGAGACCCCCATAGCCGGAAAAATAGCAATCGCCAGAGTAATAATCCCCATACCGCCTAACCATTGCGTCAGTGCTCTTAAGAATAAAAGTGAATCCGGTACGGCTTCAACATCTGTCAAAATCGTCGCTCCGGTGGTAGTGAAACCCGACATTATTTCAAAAAAGCCGTTGGTGAAAGCCTCAAAAAATCCTGAGCCGTTGGCAACTGGCAGGCTTAAAAAATAGAGCGTCATCGGTATCGAACTGATAAAAGTCAAGGCCACCCAGCCGATGGCGACTACTGCAAAACCTTCTTTGACTCCCTGCAATTCTTTTCCTTTTCGAAAAATATAGACGCAGGCGCTGCCTGTCAGGAGAGCCGCAATAATCGCAATCATAAAGCCGATTACTTCAGGGTGGCTGAAAATTGCAGTGCTGCTTTCGCCAGTGCGGTCATAGATTGCGATTGCCAGCGGAACCAGCAGCACCAGTCCCATCACCTGCATAAGTTTTCCGATTGCGTAAGCTACTGCCGATTTATGCATTGAGTTTAGTTTCGGACAAATATGCCACCTGACTTAAACAGCTTATTGACCGAGTCCAGGTTTTCATGGCGGGTTATTATTATAATATGATCGTTGGCAAGAATGGTAGTCTCTCCGTCCGGAAGCAGCATGCTGCCTTCGCGAATAATGACACCAATGATGGAGCCTTTCTTTAATTTGACAGCAACGTCTTTGACCTGCATGCCTGCGATTTTGCTGCTTGGCGCAACATTAAACCTGATTGCTTCGATATCAACGTCAGAAAGTTTCACAACTGCTCCAATTTGCCCGCGCGAGATTATTTCCAGAATCTCCCTGGCGGTTGTAAGCCGGGGGTTGATGACATGGTCTATGCCTATAGAATGAAACAGTTTGTCATGCTGCCATTCCGAGGTTATAGAGATAACTTCGTTTGCTCCCTCAACTTTTGCCAGCAACGATGAAAGCATATTGTAGTCTGCCTCGTCTGATACAGCTATGAAAAATGAAGCTTTGTCTACGTTGAGCTCTCTTAAAAGATCGTCGTGGGTGCAGTCGCCATGTAAAACCTCAACCTTGTCAAACAGACCTGCAATTTTGTTGGCGTGCTCAAGATCGGGATCGACTAACGTAACATGATGATCTGTTTTGTCCAGCCTGAGCGCCAGCTCAACTGTGGAATAGGAACTGCCGGTAATAATTATTTTACGGACGGTTTTCTTTTCGATATTTACCAGCTCCAGAAATTTATCAAGCGACTCACGCGGAAAGAGAGTATACAAAATATCACCGGGTTCAATGACCGTATCACCATCCGGTATCATGCCCTTGCTGCGGCGGACTATGGCCGCAAATAACAGTTGCATATCAGTTTCCTGACGAATTTCACGCGGTGTCTTGTGGGCCAGGGGCATCTTGTCAGTTATGCGAAAGCCGCGCAGGAGAATGCGGCCATCTTCGAAATTGGCCGACTCTACCGCATGCGGCGTTTCTACATACTGCATAATCTGGTCTGCCAAAACACGTTCGGGCTGGATTACAGAGGTCACTCCCAGTTTTTCGAGATCTACCAGATCATGCTCTTCGGAGTACTCCCGGCCGCGAAGTCGCGCTATTCTGGATTTTACCCCATACTGGGCGGCTAAGCCGCAGGACAAAATGTTTACATCGTTTTCCGGGGTTACCGCCAGAAGCATATCAGCCGATTCTACTCCGGCAGATTTGAGCACCGACGGCGAAGAGCCGGAGCCTTCTATGACCTGTAAGTCAAGTTTTTCACTCACTTCAATACAGAGCTTGCCATCAAGCTCTATCATTGATAGGTTATGCCCTTCTTTTAAGAGGTGCTCTGCCAAGCTTGAGCCGACTATTCCGCCGCCAATAATGATTATGCGCATATTTACAAATTATCCTCTGGTTTTAGAAAATCCAATAGCTACAATTTGAGGATAGATAGTTGTTTTATCAATTATTTTTTCACCGCCCGTAAATTCGCTAATGTCGATGATTTAGCCAAGAATTTGGAACCAGAGCTCAAAAAATCAGTTAGTATTTCAGTAAAGAGGCCTTATAATTGGGTTTAGGCAGATATATGAGACAAGAAGCATTAATAGAAAGACCGGCTGTCCAACCAGAAACAGCTGAGCAGAAAAAACGCCGGAGGTTTTTGAAATTCCCCAAAAGCTGGGCTGAAGTCAAAAAGCTCGGCTGGAAATTCGTAACAGCCTTTATACTGTTTTATCTGATTCGGGACACGATTCTTTATATTCTCATTCCTTACCTGATCGCCAGGGGGATATTCTTTTAATATAAAGTCACCTTTTTACTCTCTCGACTCCCACGGGACTTCGTACGCTCGGGACACCAAACCGTCACCCTGAGCCTGTCGAAGGAGTCGAAGCATCGTCCATAAGGCAAATTATAAAAAGTCAGGACCATTAAAAGGTCCTGACCTACAATATCTATTCCAGTCTTTGCGAGGAACGAAGTGACGAAGCAATCTTGCTTTTTCTACGCCACAGACGAGATTGCCACACCTCGATTTCATCTCGGTTCGCAATGACTTATTATGGCATTGAAACTAACAGCTCCCTAAAACCCGTAAATCCCGGCATACTTATCATTCATATAGTCAACCAGCGGCTGGTGGGATAACTCTTCACCGGTCACTCTCTTGCAAAGCACATTGGCGCGGTAGCGGGCGCCATGCTTGTGGATGTTCTCACGCAGCCAGTCAACCATCGTCTTAAATTCGCCACGGCTAAATCGGTCACCCAAGTCAGGGATATCCTTTTTGGCCTGATTGAAAAACAGAGCCGAGTAGAGATTCCCTAAAGTGTATGTCGGAAAATATCCGAACAGCCCTGACGACCAGTGCACATCCTGAAGGCAGCCGTTACTGTCTTTATCAACTTTAAGTCCGAAATATTTTTCAAAGCGGCTGTTCCATTCGCCGGGGATATCGGTCGGTTTCAAATCACCTTTCATAATCGCCCGCTCCAGTTCAAAGCGAAGCAAAATGTGGAGATTGTAGGTAGCCTCGTCCGCTTCGACTCGTATGTAGGACGGCTGCACCGCGTTTATTGAGCCGTAGAAATCATCGAGCGAGACCCCTGACAGAGATGTTTTGAAAATGCGCTGAGCCTGCGGGTAAAAGTAATTCCAGAACTCTTTAGAGCGCCCGACCTGATTTTCCCACATGCGCGACTGGGATTCATGAATACCTAAAGAAGCAGACTCTCCGGTCGGCATGCCAAAATTATTTTTCTTGTCGATGCCCATCTCGTACAGGGCATGACCAG
>JADFPZ010000195.1 GCA_022562075.1 Candidatus Zixiibacteriota bacterium
ATTAATCGAAAACGATGTAAAGCTTATCACAATTGGCCGTATTGATGGTCTTCCGCAAAAGAAGCGGGAAGTTATTCTGGAAGCGATTGAACGCACCCGCGACAACAAAGGTATGGTTCTGAATCTGGCTCTTAACTACGGCGGACGTTCCGAGATTCTTGACGCTGTAAAAGCGATAGCAAATTCGTCACGGGCAGGCATGCTTGATACCAAAGATATTACCGAAGAGCTTTTCTCCAGATTTCTTTATACGGTAGACCTGCCCGACCCTGATATGCTTATCAGGACCTCGGGCGTAAAGAGAATTTCAAACTTTCTGTTGTGGCAAACAAGCTACACCGAGCTGTTTATTACCGACGAACTCTGGCCCGATTTCGGCCGCAAAGAATTCTTCGATGCAATTCTCGACTACCAAAAACGCGAACGCCGATTCGGAAAACTAACTGCCCGCAATACCGGATGAGCAAAAATATGCTGACCAGAATACTGGTTGCTGCTGTAGCCATACCGGTTATTCTTTGGATAGTTTACCAGGGCGGGATGTGGTTTTTGGGCATGATATTTATTTTTGCTGCTATTGCATTTGGCGAATTTCTATATCAGGAAAAATTTAAACCCAGCAACATTATCTATTGGCTGGCGATTACAACTTTTGTCCTGTTGTTTCTTACGGTTGCCGGAGTCATTACCAGCGACGATTCCGGCCGGAGTGCATCATGGGTAATTGTCGAAATTATCGGCTTCTTTTTAGTATCGGGTATGCTACTCAGCATGGGCAAAGACTCACCGTCCGATTTGTTCGCACGACACAGCCGGCTGGTCTGGGGGCTGCTTTATATCAGTTTGTTGTATCCGACCGTCTATCTGGTTGGTAAGGGAGTGGGTCAGTTTCACGGTGGTGACAGCATGCTGCTATTGTTCGGGATTCTTTGGGTAGGGGATACTGCCGCCATGCAAATCGGGAGATTCTTTGGCAAGACAAAACTGGCGCCGTCAGTGTCACCGAACAAGACTGTCGAAGGATTCTTTGGCGGCTTAGTCGGCGCCGCTGTTATTTCAGCAATATTGTATTATTGGAAATTTTCGTTCATGAACGTCTCTGATATGTTTGTTATTGCTATTGGCTGCTCGATTTTCGGACAGCTGGGGGATTTGGTGGAATCAATGTGGAAACGTTCTTTGGGAATCAAAGATTCATCAGGGATTATTCCCGGTCATGGGGGAGTGCTGGACCGGTTTGATTCGCTTTTGTTCGCGGCGCCGTTTATGTACGCTTATCTGACTTTAATTTCGAGATGAAACTGTTAGATTATATATTTGCCGCCCGGCCGATGCTGCTTTTGCCGGTCTGGTCAATTTTTTTGGTGGCACTGCACTATCATCATGAGCTGGCGGAAAAAACATTTAGCTGGCCTGATTTATTAATTTTATCATGTCTGACTATTTTAACTGCCGGCGCCTATTACATAAATCAGGTTTTTGATATCGAATCAGACAAGTTAAACAGCAAGCTCGGCTTTCTTCAAAAACGGCTGGTCAGCGCTGGAATTCTGATGGCAATGTATATAATCTTTTCGGTACTGGCTTTGTCAGCTGCTGTTTTTATTTCAACCACTCTGTTCATTATCTTTCTGCAACTGCTTCTGCTTTCTTTTGTATATTCAGCGCCCCCTTTTAGACTTAAGGACAGAGCAGTCTCCGGACTTTTCGCCAACGCCTATTCGTTTGGCTTTCTGATACCAATTTCAGTCATGCCTCTTATTACTCAGCACAGTGCCGGTTTGATGGGCTGGGATAATCCGTTCTATTTTTTTCTGTCTGTAATGGGAGTGCATATCCTGACAACTATTCCTGACATAAAAGGTGACAAAGCAGCTGGCAAAAAAACAATTGGTCTGATTCTGCCGCTGAGGGTAGCTTTGCTGTCAGCTTTTATGTCATTCGGTGGGGCGGCGCTGGTTGCGCATTACTCCAATTTCCTGCCGCTTATGATAATTGCCGTAATCTCAGCAACTTTGGCGCTGACAGCGCTGGTTTCGACGAATCTTCAGATAATACTGGCAGCAGCAAAAATTCCGATACTTCTGCTGACGCTATTAGCCGGATATTTCTACCCGATTTACTTTTTGTTTGTTGTTGCCTTGCTCTTTTTAACCCGGGCATATTATAAAAAGAGATTTAATGTTGTATATCCCGGGTTGACTTGATGCAATTAAGTAAAGCTATTCTACTATTTATGATTTTTGTTGTTGGCTGTTCGCCTTATCCTCGTTATCGGACAGACGGCGCCAGCCAGCCGCACCGGCCGGCGGTGAAATCCTCCAAGCAATCTATAAATCCCAAAATAAAATTCGGGCAAATCCTACAGTCATATCTGGGCCGCCCGTATCTTGGCCGCTCCAAAACAGACCCCGGGCTGGACTGCTCGCTTTTCACCAGTGAAGTTTACAAGAAATATAACAAGACCCGGCTGCCCCGAACTGTCGCCGACCAGTTCAAAACCGGCCAGCCGGTAGCTAGAAACAAACTCAGATTCGGTGATTTAGTGTTCTTCAAAACCGACCGCAAAAAAGTGTCCCATGTCGGTATCTATATGGACTACGATGAATTTATGCACGCTTCGTCTTCAAACGGTATCGTAATCACCAGCATGAAGAACAAATACTGGTCAAAAAGGTATATTGGCGCCCGTAGAGTTGTTGAATAGTTAAACTTTTTTTGGTTACTTTAAGTCTGATGCCAAAAACTGAATCGCCGCTTCAAAAGAAACTGCAAACTCTGCCTGATTCACCGGGGGTCTATATGTTCAAGGACTCTTCGGGTAAATATATTTATATCGGTAAAGCCAAAGTTTTAAAAAACAGAGTGCGCAGCTATTTTGGTGCCAAGAAGCTGGCTGACCCAAAATCTGCCCGGATAGTCGCCAGGACTACAGATATTGAATTATTAGTAACCGACACCGAAGTAGAGGCATTAATTCTCGAAGCTAACTTAGTCCGTCAGCATAAGCCGCGTTACAATGTCGACTTAAAAGATGACAAACACTTCCCGTACATAAAAATTACCACGTACGAGCCGTTCCCGCGCATCTTAGTGGTGCGCAGAATCGAAAAAGACAGCGCCCGTTATTTTGGGCCGTTTACATCAGCTAAGGGGATGCGCAAAACTATCGAGTTCTTAAGACGCCTGTTTAAAATACGAACCTGCAATCTTGTCATTCCTCCCCCCAAAGGACGCCAGTATAAAGTCTGCCTCGACTATCATATCAAACGTTGCAAAGGTCCCTGCGAAGCTCTGCAAACTGTCGAAGATTACAAAGAAAACATACATGCCGTGCTGATGATTCTTTCGGGCAAGTCCAAAAAAGTAATTGAAAAACTTCAGGTCAAAATGGAAGAAGCCTCAGAACAGATGGAATACGAAGAGGCAGGTCTGTTGCGCGACCAGATTGAAGCAATTGAGTCGGTCATGGTTAAGCAGAAAGTCGATGTCGGCAGTTCGGTCGACCGCGACATCATAGCACTGGCGCGCGAAGGCCGCTTAGCGGTAGCAGCAGTACTGCAACTGCGCGAAGGTATCCTGATTGGCCGGCAGGATTTTCAGCTGACTGCTGAAGCCGATGAGACAGACGAAGCGATAGTCGATACATTTTTGACGCAGTACTACAGCCACCAGCCAAATTTGCCCAAAGAAATTTATCTGCCTATCAAAGTCGAAAACCTTAAGCTGATAAACGACTGGCTCAATCAGCAAAGGGGGAGCAAAATAAATATCGTCATTCCGCAAAAAGGAGAGAAAGTCCGGCTGGTAGAACTTGCGGCACAGAACGCTCGTCTCTTACTCGATGATTTACTTATCCAAAAAAAGCAGCAATCAGAACGCACCAGTAAAATGGTAACGAGTTTAAAGAAAGAACTGAGTTTGTCTGAGTCGCCGCGGCGCATTGCCTGTTTTGATATTTCCAACACCGGCGAGACCGATGCTGTCGGCTCCTGCGTTTATTTTGAAAACGGCAGGCCGAAAAAGAAAGAGTACCGGCATTTTAAAATCAAAGGTGTCAAAGGTCAGGATGATTATAGGATGATGCGCGAAGTTGTCGGCAGATATTTTTACCGCATAAAAGATGAAAAGAAAACGCCTCCCGACCTGTTAGTTATTGATGGCGGCAAAGGGCAGTTGTCATCTGTCATCAAAGAACTAGGCTCTCTTGGTTTCGATAAACAGCCGGTTGTATCATTGGCTAAGCGTCTTGAAGAAGTCTTTGTACCGGGCGCCTCTGATTCGATAACAATTAGCCGTTCATCACCGGCATTGATGCTCTTAAAACAACTTCGCGATGAAGCCCACCGCTTTGCTGTCTCTTATAATCGCAAAGTCCGCAGTAAACGCACAATAAAATCCGAACTTGACAAAATCCCCGGTGTCGGCCCGTCTAAAAAACATGCGCTGTTAAAACAATTCGGCTCGGTCAAAAGAATCAAAGCCGCCACGCCCGAACAGATAGCCGAGCTAACCGGCATAAACATAAAACTGGCGAATGCTATTTTGAGTTATTTGAATGGGGGATGAGGTTTCAATAGGAATCGAAATTATGATAGATTTTAACGACGTAAAAGATTTAAAGAGCTTGGGATTTATTGGCTTCAAGACAATTGGAGAACTGTGGGAAGATAAATCCTGCATCCCCAAAGTCAGAGGAGTTTACTTAGTCATTAGTCACGAAGAAGGAATTCCTGAATTTTTATTGCCGGGCGTTGGCGGGTTCTTTAAGAGCAAAGATCCAAA